>WLPB01000001.1 GCA_009698975.1 Actinomycetota bacterium
ATTGATACCAAGTGGTTGCAATCGCTATCCAGACGAGATTTTGCTGCAGGTCTAGCTGAAGTTATCAAGTGTGGTTTTATCCGCGATCCCGAGATTCTGTTCTTACTCGAGGGCCAGAATCTTGATTCCGTAATATCTAATGAAAGCCTTACTCGCAACCTCATATCTCGTGCAGTGACGGTTAAGGCCGACGTAGTGAATCAAGATTTTAAAGAGTCTGATCTTCGGGAAATTCTCAATTATGGACATACCTTTGGACACGCCATCGAAAGCTCATCTAGATATTCACTTCGCCATGGTGAAGCGGTCTCGATTGGAATGATTTATGTTGCCGAGCTAGCCGCTCTTTCCGGATTGATTCCAGATGACGTAGTGAGCATGCATCGCGCAATACTGTTAGCGATGGAGCTCCCCATTTCTCTGCCAAACGAGTTCACCGTAGAAAATTGGCCTGCCCTACTAACATCTATGCGGAGTGATAAGAAAGCTCGAGGGGTTGTAATTCGCTTCGTAGTAGTGAGCGCCCCTGGCTCGGTCGCAAGACTCGAGGATCCAGAAGAAAGTATTTTGAAGTCCGCATATGAGAAGGTACTCCCATGAAGGTTTTAGTAATCAACGGCCCGAATCTCAACCGTCTCGATATCCGCGACTCAGAAATTTATGGGGATATGAGTTATTCCCAACTTGTTGAGTTCATCACAAAGGCCGCTACTAAGTTAAGTTGTGAAGTAGATATTCGTCAGAGCAACGAAGAGTCTGAAATCATTGGTTGGTTACATGAAGCGGCCGATTCGGGAGTAGCCGTAGTAATTAATCCGGCCGCGTTTACGCATTATTCCTATGCAATACGCGACGCCGCTGAACTCGTTAAATCTCCACTTGTTGAGGTGCACTTATCGAATCCTCTCTCGCGGGAAGAGTTTCGACATACATCAGTAATTTCTGGGGTGGCCAACGGAACTATTGGTGGTTTTGGAGCGCACTCATACGAGCTCGCCCTGATAGCACTGCACTCTTTGAGTAACTCCTAGTACAAATGAGGTAAGCTCGCACACCTATTGAGCTTCGAAGTACGAAGTGAATGAACTGGAGTAACGATGGCAACCACAAACGATCTCAAGAATGGCATGGTCCTCGACATTGAAGGCCAACTATGGACCGTTGTTGAATTTCAACATGTGAAACCCGGAAAAGGCCCAGCTTTCGTTCGCACAAAGCTCAAGCAAGTCCTCACGGGTAAAGTCATTGACCGCACTTTCAATGCCGGAGTAAAGGTCGATACAGCTATTGTTGAAAAGCGCGAAATGACATTTCTCTACAAAGAGGGCGATGACTTCGTATTCATGGATGATGTCAACTTCGATCAGATGACAATCTCACAAGTGACTGTCGGTGATGCAGCGGATTACATGCTAGAGAACACTGGCGCAATCGTTGCAATCCATGAAGGCAATCCACTCTTTATTGATTTGCCGGCCTCCGTCGCGTTGAAGATTACTTATACAGAGCCAGGGCTACAGGGTGATCGTTCTTCTGGCGGCACTAAGCCTGCGACAGTAGAGACCGGAATTCAGATTCAGGTACCGCTCTTCATAAAGCAAGATGAGATAGTTCTGGTGGATACTCGCGATGGCTCTTACCAGGGCCGCGCTAATTAACTCCTTCCGATTGCTTACGCCAACGAACACCTCGACTCGGAAGGCTTCACTCTAAATGTCAGCGCGCAGTAAGGCACGTAAGCAAGCTCTCGATCTCCTCTACGAGGCAGATATTCGTAGCGCCAATCCTGCTGCGATTCTTGAGTCTCGCGAAACCACAGAGGAGGGGCCTGATGCCCGACCAATTCGCGAGTTCACACGCGAACTCATTGGGGGAGTAGTCGAAAACTCTAGAAAGATTGATGAGTTGATTGCAACCTATGCGCAAGGCTGGGATATGGATCGCCTCGCTACAGTTGATCGAAACATTCTAAGGCTCGGAATTTACGAAATCATTTGGAGTGACGACGTTGCGGATGGAATTGCTATCGATGAAGCGCTGACTTTGGCACAAGAGCTATCGACCGATGATTCCGCTACCTTCATCCACGGTTTATTAGGCAAGATTTCTTCCATCAAAGATGGCGTTGCTCGCTAACCTTCGCGCACCATAAGTAGTCGGTTCTCTTTTAACCGCTTAAATAGTGAGCTCTCGTCGTGAGCGAGTAAGAGTTCCATCGCATCCCCATCGCTCTCGCGAACAGTGAGAAATTCTCCAGCCCAGTCCTGCCGTCGGGCTGCAATCTCATTGAGGAAGTTCTTGACAGCGCTTATCTCCTTCATGTTGCTTTGCGAGTTTCTGAGCGCACGCAAATCAAAGCTCCATCTGCTCTGCCGTTCTCGCGCTTTAGTGGCTGGAGTAAGAAAATACTCCAAGGGGACATCGAAGAAGTCACCTAGCTGCACCAGTCGCGCCAGAGAGATTGCTCGGTTACCGCGTTCATAGGAGCCCAAAACAACCGCCTTGATGGCGCCGCCACTCATCGCCTCGCACTGATCAAGGGTGAGCCCTCTACCTCGCCTGAGCTCGCGCAATCTCTCCGCACATAATTGCTCAATCTCGTTACCCATATTTTTATCCGTATCGTTATTCATATCTTTATTCATGATTTCCTCCTAAGACCGATGAGCGGCCAGCCTAGATTGAAGTGGTTGACCTGTGTTGAGTTCATCCACATGGAGGGGCCCGTGATATCATTGGCGAAAGGTTCCTTTAACAACCTGTCCAGAGAGGCAGGAAAGGAGATTTAATGAGCGTAGCCCTGAGCGCACAGGATATATCCCGCGCTATTACTCGAATCTCGCACGAAATTCTTGAGCGAAACCCCGATACTCAATCGATCACTCTTCTCGGCATACCTACGCGAGGCTCGGATCTTGCAAAGCGAATAGCGGTCGAGATGCACGCTATCTCAGGCCATTCCATTGAATGCGGAACACTTGATATTACTCTTCATCGCGATGATTTGCGGATGCGATCGCCCAGGCCTCTGATGGAGACAGTCATTCCCGTCAAAGGGGTGCAGGGCCGCGTAGTCGTACTTGTGGATGATGTACTTTTCTCAGGAAGAACTATTCGAAGCGCACTCGATGCTCTCGGAGAGATTGGGCGCCCAGAACGGGTGCAATTAGCAGTCTTGGTCGACAGAGGCCATCGCGAGCTTCCTATCAAAGCTGATTTCGTAGGGAAGAATCTACCTAGCTCGCTCTCACAGAGAATTAAAGTCCAGTTCGTCGAAGTCGACGGAGTAGACGAAGTTTCAATTGAGGAGGAGAGCTCCCGATGAATCATCTCTTATCCATCAACGATATCGATAAAGAGTTCGCAATCCGAATTTTAGATACAGCAATTGAAATGGCAAAGGTCTCGGATGGTCCGGTCAAGAAGCTTCCTACCTTGCGCGGCAAGACAGTTGTCAATCTCTTCGCCGAAGATTCCACGCGCACTCGTATCTCTTTCGAAGCGGCGGCTAAGCGACTTTCCGCCGATGTCATTAACTTCACCGCAAAGGGTTCAAGTCTGAGTAAAGGTGAATCGCTCAAAGATACAGCCCAAACATTGCAGGCACTTGGTGCGGATGCTGTCGTCATTAGACACCCCGCCTCAGGTGCAGCGCACCAGTTAGCGCAAGGCAAGTGGGTGCATGGCAGTGTCATTAACGCTGGTGATGGTACTCACGAACATCCAAGCCAAGCGCTCCTTGATGCATACACAATTCGAAAGCATCTGCGGTCGAACTCTGGAGATCTTGCCGGTATTCGAGTTGCGATTGTGGGAGATATCTTACATTCTCGTGTAGCCCGCTCAAATATCTTATTGCTAAAAAAGCTAGGCGCAGATGTAATACTCGTGGCGCCACCCACCTTACTCCCGCTCTATGTGCAGCAATGGGGTGTTGAAGTTTCCTATGACTTCAATACAGTTCTTCCCACGGTTGATGCAGTCATCATGCTGCGCATACAACAAGAACGCATGAGCGATCTCTACTTCCCAAGTGAGCGCGAGTATTCATCACTCTTCGGAATAGATGCCGAGCGATTGGCTCTTACCAAGCCCGGCTCAATCATTATGCACCCAGGCCCAATGAATCGAGGCCTAGAAATAACGGCGGAAGTTGCAGACAGCACGCAATCCGTTGTGGTCGAGCAAGTGTCTAATGGAGTAGCAATTCGAATGGCAATTCTCTACTTATTCATCGCAGGAAGTCAGGAAGGCCAGTAATGAGCGGACATTTTCTAATTCAAGGCGGAACTATCAGTGATGGTTCACAGGTTGATATTGAGATTAAAGGCGAGAAAATCATCGCCATAGGCGCAGGAATTCAAGCCACTGGTGCGCAAGTAATTGATGCCGCTGGCGCAGTTGTACTCTCTGGTTTTGTTGACCTGCATACTCACCTGCGTGAACCGGGAAGAGAGAACTCAGAAACGATTGCTACCGGATCACTCGCGGCTGCTCGTGGTGGATATGTTGCAGTCAGCGCCATGGCAAATACTTTGCCGGTCGCCGACTCAGCTGCAATAGTTGAACAAGTTTCGGCAATCGGCGCAAGCGTTGGCTTAGTTGATGTTTTTCCAATCGGTGCGGTCACCAAAGGGCTCGAAGGAAGAGAGTTAGCAGATCTTGCGTCTATGGCACACTCGAAAGCGAAGGTAAGGGTGTTCAGTGATGATGGAAATTGTGTTTCAGATCCGTTAGTGATGAGACGAGCTCTTGAATATGTGAAGCAATTCGATGGAGTTATCGCCCAACATGCACAAGACCCTCGCTTGACCGAAGGTGCACAAATGCACGAAGGCGTAGTTTCCTCAACCTTAGGGTTGAAGGGTTGGCCATCGGTTGCGGAGGAATCAATTATTGCGCGCGATATTCTGCTAGCGAATTTAGTGGGAGCGCGTCTGCACATCTGTCATGTCACCACTCGCGGAGGAGTCGAGATAATCCGCTGGGCTAAGTCTCAGGGTATGCGCGTCAGCGCAGAGGTAACGCCGCATCACTTGCTACTTACCGATGAGAGCGCGAACTCTTATGATCCGATTTTCAAAGTAAATCCACCACTTCGAACATCCGATGATGTGCTTGCGCTTCAGGACGCACTTATCGACGGAACAATTGATGTCCTCGCAACAGATCACGCACCGCATCCAGTGGAAAGCAAGGAGTGCGAGTGGCAGAGCGCAGCGTTTGGCATGGTGGGGCTAGAGACAGCGTTTCCCATCCTCTACACAACACTTATTCATTCGGGTCGAATGAGTTGGAGTCGTGCTGTTGATGTTATGAGCACCGCTCCCGCGTTGATCGCAGGTTATGGTAATCATGGAAGGCCGATTGCCGTGGGGGAGCCAGCCCATATCGCAATTGTTAATCCGACCCATACCTGGCAGGTCGATCGAGCATCACTTGCCTCGAAGAGCAAAAATACGCCCTTTCACGGATTGAAATTGAGCGGCGCGGTAGTGGCGACCTTCTTTAATGGCCGTCTAACCCATAAGGTCGGCAAATAATGAGTATTGCATATTTCGTTTTAGATGATGGAAGAATCTTCGAAGGAAGGTCCTGGGGAGCTACCGGAAAGACCTTTGGCGAGGCAGTGTTTCAAACCGGCATGACCGGTTATCAGGAAACTCTCACAGATCCGAGTTATCACCGCCAAGTTGTAGTGATGACCGCTCCACATATTGGAAATACCGGAGTAAATCTGGAAGATAACGAGTCGAAGAAGTTTTGGGTATCCGGATTTGTTGTGAGAAACCCATCCACATTTCATAGCAATTGGCGAAGCACCGGAGATCTCGAGTCAGAACTTAAGAAACAATCTATTGTCGGAATCTCTGGCGTGGATACTCGTGCTATCACTCGACACCTTCGCGATAGAGGTGCGATGCGGGTTGGTATTTTCTCTGATACCGATCTCACCCGGGAAGAGATGGTGGTCGAGGTAAGAAAGCAAAGTCAGATGGCTGGCTCAAACCTCTCCGAAGATGTTTCCACCGAGAAGGCGTATTGCGTTCCAGCTGTAGGGGAGAAAAAATTTACAGTTGTGGCACTTGACCTGGGAATAAAGGCTGCAACCCCGCGTAATATGTCAGAGCGTGGCATTGAGGTTCATGTGCTTCCGTATAACTCGACCTTGGAAGATATTATGAAATACAAGCCCGATGGCGTCTTTCTCTCCAATGGACCTGGGGATCCCGCAACCATGGTTGAGACTGTTGCTCTTGTCCGCGAGATATTAATCGAAGAGATTCCAATTTTCGGAATTTGTTTCGGTCATCAGATTCTCGGACGAGCACTTGGATTCGAAACCTATAAGCTGCAATTTGGCCATCGTGGTATCAACCAACCTGTTCTTGATCGCACCAACGGAAAAGTTGAAATCACAGCTCATAACCACGGCTTCGCACTCAGCGCTCCAACCGATTCTGTCTTCACCACCGTCTTCGGAAGTGGCCGAGTTACTCACATCTGTCTCAATGATGGAGTGGTTGAAGGAATAGAGCTCCTTGAAAGAGGCGCTTTTAGTGTTCAGTATCATCCCGAAGCAGCAGCTGGTCCGCATGATGCAAGCTATCTCTTTGACCGCTTCATTGATGTGATGGAGAAATATCCTCAAAAGGCGGTGAATCTCTAATGGCTCTCGACACATCAATTAAGAGCGTACTTGTCATAGGTTCCGGACCGATCGTTATTGGTCAGGCATGCGAGTTTGATTACTCTGGAACACAGGCGTGCCGAGTTCTCAAGGCCGAGGGAATCAGAGTCATTCTCGTTAATTCAAATCCTGCCACAATCATGACTGATCCAGAATTCGCTGATGCAACATATATCGAACCAATCACCCCTGAATTTATCGAGAAGATAATTATTAAGGAACGCCCCGATGCAGTTCTTGCAACTCTTGGCGGACAAACTGCCCTCAATGCAGCTATCGGTATGCACGAAGCCGGAATTCTCGCGCGCCATAATGTAAAACTTATCGGTGCAGATGTTCAGGCGATCCAACGCGGTGAGAATCGTGAACTATTCCGAGCGATTGTAGAGAAGGTAGGCGGCAGCTCTGCCAGGTCAATTATCTGCCACACGATTGAAGAGGTGCTGCTAGCAGCAGCGCAGTTGAACTATCCCTGCGTCATTAGACCATCATTTACCATGGGTGGTCTCGGCTCAGGAATCGCATTTGACGAAGAGAGTTTGCGACAGATTGCAGGTGCCGGGCTCAGGCATTCACCCACCTCAGAAGTTCTTATCGAGGAATCAATTATTGGTTGGAAAGAGTACGAGCTCGAAGTTATGCGTGACAAGGTAGATAACGTCGTCATTGTCTGCTCAATCGAAAATGTTGATCCGATGGGAGTTCATACGGGGGATTCAATCACAGTTGCACCAGCGCTGACCCTCACAGATGTTGAGTATCAGAAATTACGCAATCTCTCCATCAATATCATCCGAGAAGTGGGCGTTGAAACTGGTGGTTGCAATATTCAATATGCCGTCAATCCGGAGGACGGTCGCATTATTGTGATTGAGATGAATCCCAGAGTTTCTCGTTCGAGCGCATTGGCCTCAAAGGCCACCGGTTTCCCGATAGCAAAGATTGCGACAAAACTTGCAATTGGCTATACCCTCGACGAAATCAAAAACGACATCACGCAGGTAACGCCCGCCTCATTTGAACCAACACTGGATTACATCGTCGTGAAGGCCCCTCGTTTCGCATTTGAGAAATTTCAAGATGCTGACCCTAAATTGACTACAACGATGAAGAGCGTCGGCGAGGCGATGGCTATCGGTCGATCATTTCCCGAAGCCCTTATGAAAGCTCTGCGTTCTCTGGAGCGCAAGGAGGCTATCTTCACATTCCCACAGGAGAAGAGCGCGATATCCATCCCAACTCTTCTAGAAAGTATGAAGATCCCAACCGAGTATCGACTTCAGCAAGTTCAGCTAGCGTTGTGGGCGGGAGCAACTGCGGAGAGCGTCTTTGAATCGACCAAGATTGATCCTTGGTATCTCAACCAGATTCAAGAAATTAATGCAGCGGCGGAGCAGATTGCCCTACCTGGGGAGCTCTCCCTGGAAATTCTTAAGTTCGCTAAATCATTCGGATTTTCAGATAGTCAGATCGGCAACCTTCGTGGAATTTCTGAAGATGATGTGCGTAAAACACGTCATCACCTAGATCTACATCCGGTCTACAAGACTGTCGACACATGTGCAGCAGAGTTTGAAGCTCATACTCCCTACCATTATTCGAGCTATGAAGAGGAGAGCGAAGTTCGCCCTCGCACCCGTCCTGCGGTGATCATTCTTGGTTCTGGTCCCAACCGCATAGGCCAGGGTATTGAGTTCGACTATTCATGTGTCCATGCCGCATTTACATTGCGCGAGGCTGATTATGAAACAATCATGATTAACTGTAATCCCGAAACAGTTTCAACAGATTACGACACTAGTGATCGCCTTTACTTTGAACCACTCACCTTAGAAGATGTCTTAGAAGTTATTCATGCTGAAACTCTTGCAGGTCCAGTTCTCGGTGTTATCACACAACTCGGTGGCCAGACTCCGCTTGGACTAGCGGCCGGACTGAAGGCAGCTGGTGTCACAATTCTAGGCACAAGTCCAGAGGCAATTAACTTGGCCGAGGAGCGCGGAGCATTTGGAGATGTATTAAAGAGGTGCAATCTCACTGCTCCCGAATTCGGTATGGCTTCATCTGAAAGTGAAGCAATCGCTATCGCGTCCCGAATTGGTTATCCAGTATTGGTCCGACCTTCCTTTGTACTTGGCGGGCGAGGAATGGAGATTGTCTACGATGACGCGTCTCTCTCAAGCTTTATTGAGCGCGCCACCGAAATCACACCCGATCATCCTGTTTTGGTAGATCGTTTCTTAGACGCGGCAATCGAGCTTGATGTTGATGCACTATACGATGGCCACGAATTGTTCTTGGGTGGAATCATGCAGCACATCGAAGAGGCAGGAATTCACTCGGGTGACTCAGCCTGCGTGCTCCCGGCAATGACAATCTCAGAAGATATGCGTCGCCAAGTCAGAGAAGCTACTGCTGCTATAGCAGAGGGAGTGGGGGTTCGCGGCCTAATCAATATTCAGTTCGCTGTCGCCGACAATGTTCTCTATGTTTTGGAAGCAAATCCTCGTGCATCGCGCACCGTTCCATTTGTGAGCAAGTCAACCGGAGTTGCACTGGCGAAGGCGGCGGCACGGATCTCTGTTGGTTCAACTATTGCGTCCTTGCAAGATGAAGGATTGCTACCTCGAGACGAGCGATATATCCCGCGCGGTATTAGCGTTAAAGAGGCAGTGCTTCCATGGAACCGTTTTAGACGCAGCGATGGTCGTGGCGTTGATGCGGTTCTTGGACCTGAGATGCGTTCTACCGGCGAAGTTATGGGAATCTCCGAAACATTTGGCGGCGCTTATGCAAAGAGTCAGATCAGCTCATTCGGTCCGCTGCCAAAAGCGGGCACGGTCTTTATCTCTTTAGCTGATAAAGATAAAAACTTTGGTATCGAATCGGCTCGAGCTCTCTCGCTCATGGGTTTCACATTGTTAGCAACTGCTGGTACTTCAGAATTTCTCGCCCAACATGGGGTCGTTTCGCAGTTGGTGCGTAAGAATTCAGAGGGAAAGGGCGCTCTCGGAGAGCCCACTATTGTAGATATTCTCAATGCAGGAGATATTGATCTCGTCATCAATACACCGGTTGGGCGCGGAACTCGCGCCGATGGCTGGGCCATTCGTACTGCAGCGGTTCAGAGGAATATTCCCATCATCACAACTACGCCTGGTTTTAGCGCAGCGGTTGAAGGTATAAAGGTTCTGCGCAAGGGCGATCTCGATGTCAAGTCCTTACAGGAGTGGCTTGCATGAGCACGATAAATAAATCAGCAACTCAGTTAACGGCAACAATCATTGCGAATAAGAGAATCGGTGCATATCACCAGATAATTCTCAGTGTGGGTGATGTAGTTAAGGATTGTCGTCCAGGTAACTTCATTGCAATCAGCGTCGGCGGAGATTCAAGTCGAATGATTTTACGTCGTGCGTTTGCAATTTCGAGAACGTCTGAGAGCTCTCAATATGGTGGCACAATCGAGCTCATAGTTGCGCCTCATGGTTCAGGCTCCAAGTGGCTCTGCTCGCAGGCCGAAGGTGTAGAACTTGATGTAGTGACACCCCTCGGCACTTCCTTTGGAATCCCTACCGAGCCAGTCAATGTTCTTTTAATCGGCGGCGGATATGGTTCTGCGCCACTTTTCGGTCTTGCTGATGTCTTGAAGTCACGCGGTTCGCGGGTGGATATGTTGTTAGGTGCAAGTACTGGCGCAAAGATCTACGCACCGATGGAGGGGAAACGGTCTGTTAACTCACTGCAGATAATCACGGAAGATGGCTCTATGGGAGAGACAGGACGCGTAACCTCAACTCTCAATGAAATCATTACAGATCGCGCCGTAGACATTATTTATTCATGTGGCCCTATGGCGATGCTTAAGGCTATTACTGAGATTGCAGATGCTCGCGGAGTGATTCACCAATGCGCGGTTGAAGAAGCAATGGCCTGCGGTATCGGCATATGCATGACTTGCGTGCTACCAGTGCGAGATAGTGATGGTTCAATTGCAATGAAGAGATCGTGTATCGATGGACCGGTGATGGATGGATCCACAGTCTGTTGGGATCTTGTAGGAAAGAATCCGGGGGAGTTCGCATGAAGACTGTAGATCTCTCCACAACCCTCGGAAATGCTTGGTTTCCCGCTCCTATTTTTACAGCGAGTGGCTGTGCCAGTAGCGGGAAAGAACTTGCTCAATTCTTTCCACTCAAAGATATCGGCGCAGTTGTAACGAAATCTGTAATGACTAAACCGCGACATGGTCGTCCGACCCCTCGTATGGCAGAGACTCCTTCGGGAATGCTCAACTCGATCGGTCTACAAGGGCCAGGAATAGATGCATTTCTCGCCAATGATGTTCCTTGGTTAATATCGCAAGGCGCTCGGGTTATTGTCTCCATTGCTGGTGAGACGGCGGATGAATTTGCAGTTCTAGCCCGCAAAATCAGAGCAACGGGTGGCATCAGCGCAATCGAAGTCAATATCTCTTGCCCGAATGTAGAAAATCGTGGACTTGTATTTGCAACTGATTGCGATACTTCTGCGCGAGTGATTGATAGCGTACGCAAGATTATCGGGGGAGAGATTCCCATAATTGCAAAACTTACCCCCGATGTCACCGATATCGTCAGCGTAGCAAAAGCAGTGTCAGATTCAGGAGCGGATGCAGTCGCTTTGATTAATACCCTTCTCGGAATGGTGATCAATGTAGATTCTATGCGTCCACATCTCGGCGGAAAGACAGGCGGGCTATCCGGTCCTGCGATTAGACCTGTTGCAGTGCGTGCAATTTATCAAGTGCATAGTGCGCTGCCCCAGTTACCTATATTAGGGATGGGGGGAGTGGCAAGTGGGCGTGACGCTTTCGAAATGATCTTGGCAGGAGCATCAGGAGTATCTGTCGGAACAGCAAACTTCGGAAATCCAACAGCTGCAATCTCAATCCAACGGGAACTTGGTGAACTGCTTGCTGCTAAGGGATTTTCTTCACTCAGGCAGGCAGTTGGATATGCGCATAGAGATGAGAAGAGTTGAGATGACATCACCGATTATCCTTGCAGTAGATACTCGCGAGCTAGAGGTTGCGAAGCGTTGGATAGATGCGACTCGTGAAAGCGTTGCAGTGTACAAACTTGGTTTGGAGTTCTTTCTCACCTTTGGCGCCGATGGAGTGCGGGAGATTGAAAGTGAATTCGGCGTAGATATCTTCCTAGATCTTAAGCTCCACGATATTCCCAATACAGTCTCCTCTGCGACCTCTGCCATCGCTGGACTTTCACCACGTTTTCTCACCGTGCATGCAAGTGGCGGCAGCGCGATGATTGCAGCTGCGGCAACGGCAGCTCCTCATATAGACATCACTGCGGTAACTATTTTGACATCACTATCGGAGGAGGATTTGTTCTCAGTAGGTTTCGCAAATCCCGCCTTAGAGAGTGCTGTTGCACTGGCACAGTTAGCAACGATTTCGGGCGCTCGAGCGATTGTCTGCTCACCGTTAGAGATTGGTGCTATTCGCAGAGTGGTCGGTGATGAGATTACGATTATCACGCCAGGAGTTAGACCAGCCTCCTCGCAATTGGCTGATGATCAGGTTCGCACAATGACGCCTGAGGCAGCTATCGCTCAAGGAGCAAATTTTGTGGTGATTGGTAGACCTATTACCGGCAAATGGAGCGATGGAGCAACGGCCATGAATAAGGCCGCCAGGGATATCGCGGCATCGATTCAATTTATTTCTTAAGTGAGCTGCAGGTCGGTTAGAATTGGGCATGGCCCAACCACCAATCATGTCAGCGCAGGATCGCTCTCGCGCACTTGAAGCGGCGAAGGCGGCACGACAAGAGCGAAGCGCCCTTAAATCTCGAGTACGAGATGGTTCGCTCTCTTTCTCTGGCGTCATTGAAATTGCATCTAAGAATCAAGTTGTCGCAAAGATGCGCGTTGTTGAACTCCTTGAGTCGATTCCTGGCTATGGAAAAGTTCGCGCGCAAGCACTTATGGAGAAGAGCGCAATCTCTCCAACGCGGCGGCTGCAAGGTTTAGGAAAGCTTCAAATGAGCGCGCTTCTCGCTGAATTTTCGAAACCATCCGTCCATCGTGGAAAGCTCTTTGTACTGTCGGGGCCTGGAGGAGTTGGAAAGAGCTCCGTTGCAAAAGCTTTGCGAGCTGTTCCAGAATTTTGGGTAAGTGTCTCTGCCACGACGCGACCACCGCGATTTAATGAAGTCGATGGCGTCGACTACCTCTTCTATTCGAATGAGAGATTCGATAAAGCTATCGAAGATGGAGAGTTTCTTGAGTGGGCCGCATTTGCCGGAAATCGATACGGTACGCCCGCCAAATCAGTTCAAGAGAAACTAGATTTTGGACTCAGCGTTCTGTTGGAGATTGAGATAGATGGAGCGAAACAAGTTAAGGCGAAGTTACCGCAAGCCATATTGGTGTTCCTGGAGCCTCCTTCATGGGAGGAGCTGGTATCACGCCTAGAAGGGCGGGGGACGGACTCTCCAGAGCGACGAGCGACTCGATTGGCTTTGGCGCAAGAGGAGCTCGCTGCTGCCTCATATTTCGATACTGTCCTGATCAATGACCGGGTCGAAGAGGTCGTCGCAAGCCTGATAAGATTGGCAACATCGTAAGGCCCTTGCTGTGAGGGTTTGTTAGAAGGAGAGCCCCATGAGCGGACATGCCGACGGAATTACACATCCACCTATCGACGAGCTTCTCGATAAGGCAGGTTCTAAGTACGCCCTAGTTCTCTACGCGGCCAAGCGCGCGCGTCAGATCAACGCTTATTACTCACAGCAGAATGAAGGCTTACTCGATTATGTAGGCCCACTTGTAGAACACCACGTTCATGAGAAGCCGCTCTCGATTGCACTACGCGAGATTAACGATGGTCTTCTGACTATCGAAAATCTAGAGCCAACTGCATAACCTCAACTTTTCACCTATGTCTGCCCCTGCTCACGAGATAATTCTCGGGGTTGGTGGAGGCATCGCCGCTTACAAATCTTGCGATCTTCTTCGCCGTCTTCAAGATTCAGGTTTTGGTGTAACTGTAGTTCCCACACCTTCATCGCTGAATTTTGTTGGTCAAGCAACATGGGAAGCGCTATCGGCAAGATCGGCGACAACATCAGTTTTTGAAGATGTGGATCAGGTTCGACATGTTTCGTTAGCACGTCATGCTCGTGGCGCAATTATCGCCCCAGCAACAGCAGATCTCATCGCTCGGATCGCTGCTGGTCGCGCTGACGATTTACTCACCAATGTTGTTCTGGCTGCGGAATTTCCAATATTGATTGTTCCTGCTATGCATCCTGCGATGTGGAGCAATAAGGCAACGCAAGAAAATGTTGCCAAGCTTGTCGAACGCGGTTTCGATGTAATGCAGCCAGACGTTGGCGCACTCACGAGCGGAGACCATGGCAAGGGTCGCTTCCCTGAAACTACTGCAATCATTGAGCGTTTCACAACACACACTTTGGCGCCTCAGGATCTTGTAGGTAAGAAGGTGCTGGTAACAGCGGGCGGAACTCGAGAAGCGTTAGACCCAGTTCGATTTATCGGCAACAAATCGAGCGGCAAACAGGGGATTGCGATTGCGGAAGCAGCGATTGCTCGTGGAGCAGATGTCACTTTGGTGGCTGCAAATTGCGAAATTGATAGCTCCTCTAAAATATCCAGATTTAATGTCGAAAACACTGAGCAGATGCAGGCAGAACTTTCACGTCATTTCTCAGATTGTGACATTCTCTTTATGGCTGCCGCAATTGCTGACGCTCGGCCCGAGCATCTATCCCATGAGAAAATTAAGAAGGATTCCTTCAAAGAAATTCATCTCACTCAGAACCCTGATCTTCTTGCGAACTTAGCACTTAAGAAATCACCGCGACAAATAATTGTGGCATTTGCCGCTGAAACTGCAGATGATTCGCATTTACTTGCGAGAGAGAAGATGGCGCGAAAGGGCGCGAACCTCATATATCTCAATGATGTATCTGACGGCGCAATCTTTGGAGAAGAACAGACATTTGGTTCGATACTCGGCGCAGAAACAGCTCTCGAAATCACTGCTCCTATCTCAAAAATTTCACTCGCTCATCAGCTCATCAATCAAGCTCTCTTGCTCTCGGATAAGTTAGGATAATCAAATGTCAAAGCGCCTATTTACCTCAGAATCAGTAACCGAGGGTCATCCAGATAAGATTGCAGATCAGATCTCAGATGCCATCTTGGATTCCCTGTTAGCACAGGATTCCGCTAGTCGTGTTGCTGTCGAAACTCTAATTACAACAGGACAAGTTCATGTTGCCGGAGAAGTCACGACAAATGGTTATGCCGATGTAATGGGCATTGTTCGAGATACTGTTATCGGAATTGGCTATGACTCTTCCGTGAAGGGTTTCGATGGAAATAGTTGCGGTGTTTCAATTTCAATCGGTCAACAGTCTCCAGATATTGCTCAAGGTGTGGATGATGCTTTCGAACATCGTGTTGCGGCAGCGGTGGATCCGCTTGACCTTCAAGGCGCAGGCGATCAAGGCTTAATGTTTGGTTATGCATGTGATGATACAAAAGAGCTCATGCCGCTACCTATCTATCTTGCTCACCAGCTAGCTCAGCAACTCTCAAAGGTTCGCAAAAGCGGCGAGCTCGCCTATCTTCGGCCAGATGGAAAGACTCAGGTCACAATCGAATATGACGGCGATAAGGCGGTCGCAATCGACACTGTCGTTATCTCAAGTCAACATGCGGAAGAGGTAGACGTTGCTGGCAAGTTGACTCCAGAAATCATTGAGTATGTCATTAACCCAATCCTTAATACCGTTGACCTTCCGCGCAAGGACCTACGGACATTGATTAATCCGACCGGTCGCTTTGTTGTCGGTGGTCCGATGGGTGATGCTGGATTGACTGGGCGCAAGATTATTGTTGATACATATGGTGGAATGGCTCGTCACGGAGGTGGAGCATTCTCCGGTAAAGATCCTTCGAAGGTGGATAGATCCGCAGCGTATGCGATGCGTTGGGTAGCGAAGAATGTTGTTGCAGCTGGCTTGGCGCGACGTTGTGAGGTCCAGGTTGCCTATGCGATCGGCAAGGCGCAACCGGTGGGAGTATTTGTTGAAACTTTCGGAACTGAAACTGTTGATGTAAAGAAGATTCAGAGCGCAGTCACAGCTGTCTTTGATCTTCGACCAGCGGCAATCATTAGAGACCTCAATCTTCTCCGTCCTATCTATTCGCAGACAGCAGCTTACGGTCACTTCGGTAGAGAACTTCCTGACTTTACCTGGGAGAGAACAGACCGTGTTGCCGCCCTGCAAGCGGCGGTCAAGTAACGAATTTCAGTCTGACTCAAGGTCTCTGATGAGCGGTAAAAACCTTCGTCTGAAATCAGAGGTTGCTGCTCGAGCTATCGTTGCGCCGATTGGTGATGATTGCCTAGCAACGGTCTGGGTGGATAACTCGCTTCCACATTTAGATCACACCTTTTCATACCTGGTACCGGGAAATCTCAATGACCAAGTCAAGGTTGGCTCTCTGGTTCTCGTCCCTTTTAATGGACAAGAGTTGAGCGCTCTCGTAATAGCTCGCTCATCAGCTGAGGGTGTTTCTAATCTCAAATCCATATCCTCTCATCCGGCACCTTTGCCGTTAGTGTCTCAAGAGATCATCTCTTTGATTAGCGCGGTGGCTAAACGCTATGCCGCACATCCCTTTGACATCATTCGATCCGCAGTACCTCCTCGAGTAGTGTCAGTGGATAAGGAGTTGAAGGAGGTAGAGCTAACTCCAGCCCCTGCGATACGAGGTTCAAAGATGTTTCTGCAATTACCGCCAGCACGAGATCGCTCACAATTGATTGCGCAGAAGATTGGAACTGCGGCACAAGAGGGTGGAGTACTCGCTATTTTTCCTGATTCGAGTGAGTTGGAAGCGGTGAGAAGTCATTTATCAAAGATGGGAATTTCTCCCAGTATTCTCGATTCAGAGCTCAGCAAATCAGAGCGTTATCGATCATTCATGCAAATCAAAAGTAAGGCATCCACAATAGTTTTAGGAACGCGTTCTGCAATCTTTGCCCCTGTCGCAAATCTGCGGAACGTTTTCATTTACAACGAGGGATCTCAGCACTATTACGAACAGCGCTCTCCAGGGTGGAATGCTCGAGAAGTAGCTCTCATGCGCTCAACCATTGAGAGGTTTAATCTCACCTTCATTGGTTTTGCACCGTCCTTAGAGGTTGCACTCTTGATTGAAAGAGGAGATGTCGAACTTAAGCGAGTTAAAGCTAAGGTCGCAGTCCACTCCATTGCCGCTTCATTCGGTGAATTATTGCCAAGTCGTGCCATCCCGATTGTTCGCAGAGCTCTGCTGAAATCTGCGGTACTGATGATAGTTCCGCTTAAAGGTTATGCGCAGGCGATTCGATGTTCACACTGTAAGAGCGTCTCTCGCTGTCTCTGCGGGGGAGCACACGAGAAGCGTTCACTTTCCTCCCCGATTCTCTGTAACCATTGCAATGAAATTTCCGATAACTGGAAATGCGTTTGGTGTGCCAATCCAACACCAGCGCTGCTTTCCCGCGGTATTGAGCGTCATTTACATGATGTTGCCAGCCTCTTTCCCAATACACCGGTTCGTTTCTCAACCAGTGATCACCCGATTGCTACCGCGAATCCGGGCGAGATAGTTCTCGCTACGCCAGGTATGGCACCAGAGTGTGACGGTGGTTATCAATTAGTTGTTGTCCTCGAAGGAAATCGTTTCTTGTCACAACCCGATTTACGGGCAGAGGAGAGAGTGCGCGAGCTCTATTTCAGCAGCGCCTCGTTGATAACTCCGACCGGAGAATTCATGTGTGTACAAGATTCGGGACATAGCATTACATCAGCAGTTGCTTCGTGGTCGTTCACTCCTTCAATTTCAGCTGAACTAGAACAGAGAAGTGCCCTGTCATTACCTCCACATGTTCGATCAGTTGTGTTGGGAAGTTCAAAAGATGAGGTTTCGCGATTGAAAAGTGCCCTTCTGAAAGCGCAGGAGGAATCTAGAATCCCAAGAGAGAGCAAAGTGCTTGGACCAATTATTGATGGAGATAGCGCATCGCTCATTCTCACTGCTCCTTCGACCGAGGCAGATTTACTCGTTGAGACTATCCATGAGTTCATTCGGCGGAGGAGTGCAGCGAGGAAGAAGTTGCCGTCGCTGCGAATCGACCCATATTCACTCACCCATTAGGTAGACTGGCCTCATGTCGATTCAAGAGATCCGTTACTTCGGTGACCCGGTGCTCACAACTCCGACTTCTCAGGTTGTTGATTTCGATAAAGAGCTTCGACTCCTTGTCCGAGATCTGACCGAAACAATGCTGAACGCGCCGGGAGCAGGTCTTGCGGCTCCACAAATCGGAGTTCCTTTACGAGTCTTTGTCTGGGATGTCGATGGCGAACTTGGGCATCTTGTTAATCCATCGCTGGATCTCAGCGTTGATCTGCAGGAGGGCGACGAAGGTTGCTTGAGTTTCCCAGAGCTGGTCTATCCGACACCTCGGGCAATGAGAGCCGTTGCAAAGGGATTCAACATGCATGGCGAACCGATCACTGTTGAGGGAACCGAGTTACTTGCTAGAGCGCTTCAGCATGAGAACGATCATCTCGATGGAATTCTCTTTATAGAGCGATTATCCGAGAGCGATAGAAAGTCGGCGATGAAAGCGATCCGTGAATCTGAGTGGTTTGGTTTAGCTACAACGACTGGTGCAGAGCCAATAATTAAGGTCTCTCCGCATTCTCCCTTCGGTCGCAATTAATGCGTATTGCAGTAGCTGCATCACCGCAAGCCGCCATTCCAACTCTAGAGATGCTCCTAGAGTCATCTCACTCTCTCGTGCGGATTTTTTCTCAGCCCGATCGTGCATCAGGAAGAGGACGAGTCCTCACCCCTACGCCGGTCTCAGTATGGGCACAAGAGAAGGAGATAGAACTTGTGCGACCAGAGAACGCGCTCGAGATGAGCCCTCATCTCGGCGATGTTGATCTCGTGGTCACAATCGGTTATGGAATTTTGCTTCCTCCTGAAGTGCTTTCGATGGTCAAGCAAGGTTTTCTCAATTTACATTTCTCTATTCTTCCGCGCTGGAGAGGCGCAGCTCCGGTGCAGCGGGCGATTGAGGCAGGCGACGCGGTTACTGGCGTAACAGTATTCAAACTAGATCGTGGAATGGATACAGGTCCCATCTACTGTATCCACCGTTTCGCATTGGATACCGATATAACGAGTGATGAATTACTCAATGAGCTAGCAGATCTTGGCGTCGTTGCGATTGCAGATGCGCTTGAAAAGATTGAAAATGGGTTTCTTCCGACACCTCAAGTTGGAAAAGGCGCCACCAAGGCAGCAAAGTTATCGCGTGAGGAAGGCGAGATTGCGTGGAACAATGAGGCAGAGATAGTTTCAGCAAAGATACGTGCCTTCACCTCAAATCCTGGAGCCTGGACGACAATCAGAGGAGTCATGCACAAGATATCTGCTCCCCGCATTACTGAAGTCAAATTACCACCTGGTGAAATTCAAGTCCGCGATAAGAAGGTACTTATCGGCACTGGTTCGACTGCGCTAGAGATTGGTTTCATTACTCCAGCTGGAAAGTCAGAGCTGAGCGCCATTTCGTGGGCCAATGGAGCGCGACTTGAGAGCGGGCAGCGTTGTGAGTAACGATAAGAAGTTCACAAAGCCTCGTCCAGGTGCATCTCGACTCCTTGCTTTTGACATCATCACAGAAGTTAATCGCAACGGAGGTTACTCAAATCTTCTCTTGCCACAAGCCCTTGCAGATTCTTCGCTCGATGAGCGAGATAGAGCATTCACAACAGAGCTGGTCTACGGAACCCTTCGTATGCAAGGTCTTTACGACTATATATTCGCTCAGATAAGTGATCGGCCGTGGGTTGAGGTTGATGGCGATATCGTTGATTGTGCTCGGCTAGGCGCTCATCAGATATTTTCGATGCGTACTCCAGTGCATGCCGCTGTCTCTGAGACTGTAGATGTAGCACGAAAGCGGCTGGGGGAGTCAAAGGGCAGTTTTATCAACGCACTCATGAGAAAAGCATCTGCACAGAGCTTGGAAGATTGGTTAGCGCCGCTCGAGGAGATCACAGATCCCATCACCCGACTAGCTATTCGCCACTCGCATCCGGAGTGGATTGTTTCGGCCTACTTGGATTTACTGAAAGATCTTGACCGTGTCGAAGCCGAACTCATCTCAAATAACACCGCAGCAAGACCAACTCTCGTCTCTTGGCCAGGGTCATCGACGCAGCAAGACCTACTTGATGTGGGAGCAATAGCCACAGAATTTTCTCCATACGGTGCCACCTTTGATGGTGCTCCATCTTCACTAGAGCTCATACGTCATCGCCTGGCAGGCGTACAAGATGAGGGTTCTCAAGTCGTTACCGAGATTTTCGCGACTGCAACCTCTTCTGCGCCGCGCACTCTCGATCTCTGCGCAGGTCCAGGAGGAAAAGCAGCGCTACTCTCACATATC
>WLPB01000010.1 GCA_009698975.1 Actinomycetota bacterium
ACTTTACGTTCGAGTTCGCGAAGTATCTCTGAACTTAATTGGTTCTCACGCTCTGCATATGCGTTCGCAGCATCTTCAAGGATTTTTCCCTCCAAGAACTCTGCATCGAGTGCACCGATTCCACCGATTTCAGCGAGAAGCTCTTCTGTTGTGAATGAGATTGGATAAATTAACTTCAGCGCGCTCCATAGGTCGGCAAGATTCCAATCCTCGGAGAAGCCTTCAGCGGTCGCCGCACGCACATAGGCTGTAATAGTCTCACTGACAAAGTCGCCAACCTGGGTGCCGATATCTTCGCCTTCAAGTACTAAGCGACGCTCACCATAAATAACTTCGCGCTGACGGTTCATAACATCGTCATATTTAAGAACGTTCTTTCGAATCTCAAAGTTTTGAGCTTCGACTTGGGTTTGAGCTGAACGAATAGCGTTTGAAACCATCTTTGATTCGATTGGCTCATCCTCTGGCAAGCCTGCTGCTGCTAAGAATCGTTCGACCATCGCTGAGTTAAAGCGACGCATCAATTCATCTTGAAGCGAGAGGTAGAAGCGAGACTCGCCTGGATCGCCTTGGCGACCTGAACGTCCACGCAGCTGGTTATCGATGCGACGAGATTCATGTCGCTCTGTGCCCAGTACATAAAGGCCACCGAGTGAGATCACTTCTTCGTGATCCTTGGCAATCGCAGCCTTCTGCTTTTCAATTTCAGCGGGCCACGCTGCTTCATACTCTGCAGCATTATCTACGGGTGAAATTCCGCGACGTTGAAGTTCGAAATCTGCCATAAATTCTGGGTTGCCGCCGAGCATGATGTCAGTTCCACGGCCTGCCATATTTGTTGCGACAGTAACTGCGCCCTTTACGCCCGCTCGAGCAATAATTGACGCTTCGCGCTCGTGATGCTTTGCATTAAGCACTTCGTGTGGAACACCAGAACGCTTCAGAAGAGAGGATAGCTCTTCTGACTTTTCAACGCTGACAGTTCCGACCAATACCGGTTGACCTTTGCGATGGCGCTCTGCAATGTCGGTGACGACAGCATTGAACTTTCCCGCCTCAGATTTATACACGAGGTCGGCTTGATCGATACGTTGCATTACGCGGTTAGTCGGGATAGGAACTACTCCGAGCTTGTAAATTTGGTGGAATTCAGATGCCTCAGTCATCGCAGTTCCGGTCATTCCAGAAATTTTCTCATAGAGACGGAAGTAGTTCTGAAGTGTGATCGTTGCAAGAGTTTGATTTTCATCTTTAATCTCGATGCGCTCTTTGGCTTCGAGCGCTTGGTGGAGACCTTCCGAATAGCGACGCCCAGAGAGCATGCGACCTGTGTGCTCATCAACAATCAGGAGCTCACCATTCATTACTACATAATCTTTATCGCGCTTAAAAAGTTCTTTTGCACGAACCGAGTTATTGAGGTAGCCAATCAGTGTGGTATTTGCAGCTTCATAGAGATTTTCGATACCAAGTAGTTCTTCTACCTTGCTGACGCCATCTTCAAGAATTCCGATTGTCTTCTTCTTCTCATCAACTTCGTAATGAGTGTCTCGCGAAAGTTTTGTCGCAATATTTGCAAATTCCACATACCACTTTGTTGCTTTATCAGCAGGGCCGCTAATAATCAGTGGTGTTCTTGCCTCATCAATAAGAATTGAGTCAACTTCATCGACTACAGCAAAGTGGTGTTCGCGCTGTACGCAATCATCGAGCGTCCACGCCATGTTGTCACGAAGGTAGTCAAAGCCAAATTCGTTATTTGTTCCGTAAGTAATATCGCAGTGGTAAGCCTCGCGACGCTGCGCCGGTGTCATGCTATTGATAATGACACCTACGCTTAAACCTAGGAAGCGATGAATACGTCCCATCCACTCTGAGTCACGTTCTGCGAGATAATCATTGACAGTAACAACGTGAACGCCTTTACCTGTGAGCGCATTGAGATAGCAAGGAAGCGTTGCAACAAGAGTCTTTCCTTCACCAGTTCGCATCTCAGCAATATTTCCTAAGTGAAGTGCTGCGCCACCCATTAATTGAACGTCGTAATGGCGCTGCCCGAGGGTGCGCTTTGCTGCTTCGCGAACTACAGCGAATGCTTCTGGGAGGAGATCATCGAGAGTCTCATCCGCCTCCAGGCGTTTCTTAAACTCATCGGTCTTAGCGCGAAGGTCGTGATCTGAAAGACTGGAGATGTCTGCTTCGAAGCTATTGACTTGGTCAACAAGCTTGCCGAGGTCGCGAAGAATCTTTCCTTCGCCTGCGCGCATAATCCGGTCTAAAATCTTTGACATTAGTACTTAACCTTTCGCACGGGAGCTCTCCCACCGCCCTATCGTAGGGGCTGGGCAACAGCGGCTGTGACGGCTCCTTTGACCTGAAATCCCGCATAACGCAAGGCGCGGGCCGCTTCAAGAAGGGTCGCACCTGTTGTTACTAGGTCATCAATAAGAAGTAGCTCGGCCCTTATTGGCCACTCTCTCCTTGAATCTAGAACAAAGGCCCCAGCCAGATTATTCCTTCGTGCGCCGAGAGATAAGCCGCTCTGATCTCGAACTTTGCGGCTATGTCTTAGTAGCGCTGCGCAATCAAGGTTGAAGCCTCTAGCCACCCCTTGGGTAATCTCGGCCAAGAAATCTCGTCCTCTCGATCGCGTTGCCTGAGCCCTGGATGGAATGGGCACTAAGTGAGTAGCGAAATTAAATTGTAGGAAATTGGTGAGAGAGAAATTTAGCGCTTGTGTGATTAGCCTGTCAGCATCTTTTATTGAAGACTCTTTGGAAGAGAGAATTATCGAACGAGTAACATCAGAATAATCTGCACTCGAAAAGACGGAAAGTTTATTTCCCGTTTTATCTCTGAGAATTTGAAAGCGATTTTCGAATTTCCACTCGGGTAGACATGTCGGACAGAGCACGCGACCGAGAGACTTGCAAGAGATACATCTCTGCGGAAAGAGAAGTTCATTGACCGAGGAGAGTATTTTCATAGCAGCATTCTTGCCCTATGAGTGACTTACCTTTATTGATAAAAAGTCTCTTCGTGGAAATCTTTTGGAGTCGGCTTGATTGGTCTTGCGAGAATAGAACCACCTGCAGTGCGCGGCAAAGTAAGTACAAAGTGTGCACCCTTGCCCAATCTTCCCCAAGCATCTAGCTCGCCATTATGGAGTCGGGCATCTTCTAGGGCAATTGAAAGTCCGAGTCCAGTACCTCCACGAATTCGCGCACGCGATGGATCCGCTCTCCAAAATCTATCAAATACCCGAATCAAAGATGACTCATCGAGACCAGTTCCATAATCTCTGACCCCCACTGCGACTTCAGATTCCGTGGATGCAATGTGGATCTCAATAGGTGTTCCATCGCAATGATCCAGCGCGTTCGATAAGAGATTTCGCATAATTCGCTCGACTCGTCGGATATCAGCCTTGATTGAAACGACCTCTTCCTCTGTGCTGATAGAGAAGCCCGTCGTCTTCTCATCGGCATCTACCTCTAAATCGCCCACGCAACGCTTAATGAGTGCTGTGAGATCGAATTCAACGGGCTCTAGAACTGCTACTTCAGCATCGAATCGACTGACTTCGAGGAGATCTTCTAGCAATCTTTCAAATCGATCCAGTTGGGCGACAAGTAACTCTGCACTTCTCGAAACTGGTTGCTCAAAGCTAGTTCTGTGGTTGTAGATCACTTCTGACGCCATACGAAGAGTCGTGAGTGGAGTTCTAAGTTCGTGTGAAACATCAGATACAAAGCGCTGCTGAACGCGGGATAAATTCTCGAGTCTTGAAATCTGTTGTTCGATTGATGCTGCCATCTCATTAAATGAATTGGCCAATGTTGCTAACTCATCTTTTGAATTTATAGGAAGTCGAAGAGCAAAATTACCTTGGGTAAATTGCTGAGCAACACTCGCAGCAAGTCTTACAGGGCGAACGACCTGGCGTACGACAAGCCATGTAATGAGCGCAATCAGGAAGATAAGCGCAAAACCCGTAAAGAGAAGTGAGTTTTGAATGAGGGCAATGGTTGAACTTTGATTTGCAAGTGAAAAGACAACGTACATCTCATAGCGGCCGCCATTTGGAATATCAATGCGATTGCCCACAAAGAGTGAATCAATTCCTGGGCCGCTCGCATATTTGAGTTTTCCGTACTCATACTTCAGATCTGAACTCTTCTGAATATTTACGCGCAAATCCTTTGGAATTGAGTCGAAACGCGCACCGTTGGAGGACATCTCATAAAAATTCTTACTCGGCTTCTTCGTTGGTGACTTCACAATAATCACTTCGCGAACCTGCTCAGTAAGTCCCTGGGTTGTTGCTTCAACAATGATGTCTGCCAAGGTTTGGCGTCTATCTTTCGCCAATTCAGTTTGGGTCAGCACAAGCTGATATTGGGCGTTAAAGAATGCAAGCCGTGCCTCAGCAATAGATGAGTTGAGGTTCACGGAACGAATTCCATCTGAAAGGCGTGAATCAAGCGCAGAACCCGCAAGCCAGACAACGCCCAGTGAGAGCAGAATCGTAGAAGTAATTACCTTAGCTGCAATTGAACGCGAGAAAGCAAAACGCAAGCCGTTCATATTAAAGGCTGCCGCCTGCCTTATAGCCCACTCCGCGGATAGTCATAACAATCTCGGGATGCTCTGGGTCATGTTCAACCTTTGAGCGCAATCGCTGAACATGCACATTTACAAGACGTGTATCGGTTGAATGGCGGTAGCCCCACACCTCACTTAAGAGCGCGTCTCGGGTAAATACTCGACCTGGATCTTTGGCCAGAGCTACTAAGAGATCAAATTCCAAACGAGTTAAAGTAATTTTCTGAGTACCGCGTGAGACTTCGTGTGCAGTGACATCAATTATCACATCGCCGATAGTGAGCACTCCAGTGACATCGGCATTAGTGCGACGTAGTCGAGTACGGATGCGAGCAATAAGTTCAGCTTCATCTCTAAATGGTTTTTGCATATAGTCATCGGCGCCCGCCTCAAGACCTCGCACAATATCGAGCGTCTCTCCCTTAGCACTGAGCATGACTATAGGAACCATTGATTCATTACGAATTAACTTGCAAACTTCTATTCCATCGATTCCTGGCAACATCACATCGAGTAAGACGAGGTCTGGAGGGTTATTGCGAAATACCTCCAGAGCCTCATCGCCTCGATTGACGAGATCTACATCAAAACCAGAACTTGTTAAAACAATTCCTAGCATTTCCGCAAGATCTAGGTCGTCATCGACGACCATAATTAATGCCATTTATGAACCGTGCTCCCAAGAATTGAGATAGAGCTCTTGAGCTGGTGTAAGTGTGTCGATGTGGCCACCCATTGAGATGAGCTTGAGTGATGCAACTTCCTTGTCGATATAAGTTGGCACTTCGTGCACGCCTGGCTTGAGATTCTTTGCTTCCTTAACAAGGTACTCAGCTGTAAGTGCCTGATCAGAGAATGACATATCCATTACTGATGCAGGGTGTCCTTCTGCTGCGCCAAGATTTACGAGGCGACCTTCTGCAATCAGAAGCAAACGACGTCCATCTGCAAGTACGTATTCATCTGTCTGATGGCGCATCTTTGCGTTCTTGCTCTTCGCGTTCTGCTCAAGCCATGCAACGTCGATTTCAATATCAAAGTGACCTGAGTTGGCCATAATTGCGCCATCCTTCATTACGGCAAAGTGCTCATCACGAAGTACGTCGCGATTACCTGTCACAGTAATAAAGACATCTCCAACTTTGGCGGCCTCTGTCATCGGCATAACGCGGAATCCCTGCATCATCGCATCGAGCGCCTTAGTTGGGTCGATTTCTGTGACGATAACGTCAGCGCCCATTCCCTTAGCGCGTTCTGCAACGCCCTTGCCGCAATAACCAAATCCTGCAACTACGAGAATGCGGCCTGCGAGTAAAAAGTTTGTTGCACGGAATACAGCATCGAGAGTTGATTGACCTGTTCCATAACGGTTATCAAACATATGCTTTGTATCAGTGTCGTTGACGGCAATCATTGGGAATGTAAGTGCGCCATCTTTAGCCATTTGGTTGAGACGGATAACTCCAGTTGTTGTCTCTTCGCATCCACCAGTAATTGTTGGAAGAAGTTCGCGACGAGTTGTGTGAAGCGTGTTAACTAAGTCGCAGCCATCATCAAATACCTGATGTGGTTCGATATCTAGAGCTGCGTTGATATGTGAGTAGTAACCATCACGATCGACTGCATTACGCGCAAAGACTGAGATGCCGTACTCGTGAACGAGTGCTGCTGCAGTGTCATCTTGTGTTGAAAGTGGATTTGATGCACAGAGAGCGATCTCTGCTCCGCCTGCCTTGAGGACGCGCATCAAGTTCGCGGTCTCTGTAGTGACGTGCATACATGCTGAAATGCGCACTCCGGCAAATGGCTGACTCTTCTCGAAGCGCTCACGAATTTGAGCGAGGACTGGCATATTGCGCTCAGCCCATTCAATGCGCTTGCGACCAGCTTCAGCCAGTGATGCATCTGCAATGTCGTGCTTTGGGGTGTCGTGCTTTTGCATCGTTGTAACTTGTGACATTTCTATTCTCTCCCTTGATAGACCCATGGTGGGCGTGACGCTAGACCTTCGGCGTAGGGCTCTACATTGCTGATCAGGCTATAGGTGAAGGTTACTAGCTTCGGGAGCGAAAGGCAGAATTAGACGCTAAGCGCGAATGATTGCGAGCACGCTATCTCGTATCTCTTCCATCTTGGCCTGGCTATCCGCCTCAACATTGAGGCGTAGGAGCGGCTCTGTATTTGAGGCGCGCAGATTAAACCACCAGGAGTCGGCGGTTACTGTTAATCCATCAAGGTGATCAATGCTCGCACCCTCCATTGATGAGTAAATGCCTTCAATCTTCGCAACCGAACCTGCGGCATCGGATACGGTCGAATTTACTTCACCGCTTGATATATACCGATTGTATGGAGCAAGAAGTGTAGAGAGCGGAACATCTGTCTCACCTAGTGCGGCAATCGCGTGAAGTGCGGCAAGCATTCCTGAATCTGCTTTCCAGAACTCTCTGAAATAGAAATGGCCAGAGTGCTCACCACCGAAGATGGCATCTGTTTCGGCCATTAATTTTTTAATGTAAGAGTGGCCAACTCGTGACCGCACAGATTTTCCACCGTGCTCTGCAACAACCTCTTGCACCGCCTTGGATGAGATGAGGTTGTAGATAACTGTGGATCCAGGAAACTTTGCTAATTCTCGCGCAGCAATGAGAGAGGTGAGTGAGGATGGATTTACCAATTCACCACGCTCATCAACGAGGAAGCAGCGATCAGCATCACCATCGAAAGCGAGTCCGATATCTGCGCCATGCTTAAGTACGGCACGTTGGAGATCCTTGAGATTTTCTGGATCAATTGGATTTGCTTCATGGTTTGGAAAACTTCCATCGAGTTCAAAGAACATCTCTATAACTTCAGCATTGAGTCGCTTAAATACTGCAGGTGCGGTATGCCCTGCCATGCCATTACCAGCATCAATCACAATTTTCAGTGGTTTTATTCCGTTGAGATCAACGAGAGAAAGTAGGTGCGTTACATATTCATCGAGCATATCTCGCGAACTTTCTAGACCGAATTGATGAGTTGAGAGTGGCACTCCCTCTTCCACAAATTTTTCGATTGCAAGTAGCCCGGATTCTTTTCCTATTGGTCGCGCTCCACTGAGGCAGAGCTTTATTCCGTTATATGCAGCCGGGTTATGGCTTGCAGTAAACATCGCACCAGGAAGGTTTAATTTTCCGGCTGCAAAATAGAGAAGATCCGTAGAAGCGAGACCAATTCGGATTACATCGAGACCTTGCGAGGTCACCCCTGCGCTAAATGCATCGGCGAGATCTGGTGAAGAAGGTCGCATATCTTCACCAATTACAACCGTTGCAGGTTCGCGCTGAATCTTGAGGAAACGCGCAAATGCTGCACCAACAGCAAAGGTGAAATCAGGGGTGATCTCTTCATCTACGAGTCCGCGGATATCGTAGGCTTTAAATATTGATGCGCTCATTAGAAAATAGTAGTGGTGGTTCTTACGAAGGGACTGCGCGCAAATGTCCGCGACGGCCTATTGCTTGGCTTTCATTCGTCTGACTATTGCCCTCTGACTCTTGATGGGAGCGAGCTACTTCGCGAACCGCATCTGCGATTGCCATCAAATCATCTTCGCTCGGTCCTACGCCTTCAGTTGTGGAGATTTGGCGATCTACGCTCCAACCATTGGGCACCGTCAACTTCGCGCCATGTCGCTCGCACAGATCGTAAGAATGTGGTTCTGAGAATGTTGCAATTGGTCCAACTACCGCCATTGATTCAGCGTAGATATAAGTCAACGTCATAGTCGCAGTAGCGCGACAGCTCACACGCGAGCAACTTCTGACAATTGATGAACCCATAGAGTGAAGATTAGTGGGGGTTGGGTATGAATTTAGGGAATCAACACTCGGATATCTGAACGAGGTACGGATGTTCGAGTAAGCACACTTCCTCGAATTAGTGGAGCAAATCCATACCCACTTCCCGAAGAGATGAGAGCCGCACCGTAAGTATCAGATGAGCTCTTGAGAATTGTTATCGTCCTGACTTTTTCGCCAACAAGATATGTTGCAACTCCAGAGCCACGAATCTCAACCTTTTTGACCTTTCCCTTGGGAGAGTTCAGTTGTAGATCGATGGAGATTTCCTCTCCTGTAAAGACGAGCAACGGCGCGAGTCCCGTTACTGAAAAGGAGGATGGCTCTAGTGGTTGGACCGCCGTACTCCAAGTAAAATCACTCTTATTCTTGGCAAGCGTTGAAGACTTTACGGCGGCAAGTATCGGTTGGCTAGAGGTAAGAGTGAGCGAGTACTTGCCTGTAGGAGCGATCAAATTAAGCGGAATCTCAACGACTTTACCCGCGGCAATATTTCTGCCATCAATTCCGGCAGGTGCGAATGATCCATCTGCGTATGCAATCTCCGCCTTAATCTCGGCTGCGATTTCGCCAGGTACAAAAATTCTTAGTGAATGCGGAAGGGCTTTCTTTCCCTTGGGAGCTGTATGGGGAATTGCCGGAATCACAATCTTCTTCGTCGGTTCGACAACAGAGTTCACAGTATCTCCGCCTAGTGCGCGCAGGCCTCTTCCGCGTTCATCGATAAGAAATCCATTGACGCGACCTGATTGAGGTGAGAGATGGATTGCAAGTAGTTGAGAACCAGGAGCAAGCGAAGAGAGCGGAAGCGTTGTAAATGAGTTCGCCTTAAGAGCAACAACTTTCTCAGTAGCTCTACCACTTTCGGTATAGACCATCACATTAACTAGCGCTCTTCCTAAGCCACTATTGAGAATAGTTAATGAACCCTTTGAAGTGACATCTGCACTTCCACCAATAAACCATTGCGAGGTTACGGGGGCGATGCAAGTGAGTGCGCCCGCCCACACGCCCGAGTTCGCCTTCCACATCAAAGGAGTGGTGGATCCACTATCGAGTATCACTGCTTCTTGACCCACTGTGATGCGGCTACTTCCAGCGGCTTTGAGAGTCATAGCCGAAGTTCCACTCTTGCGAAGAAGAGCCTCTGATGAAGGCAGGGAGATAAATGATGTGTGACCCGCAGCTGTGGGCGGACATGCAACTGAGGGATAAGTCTCGGTGAAAGAATTATCTTTAACGGCGACTGCAGAGAAATTGATATAGAGAAGTAGAGCTGCAAGTACAGCAAAGAGGCGGAGGGCGCGATTTTTTATCACGAGATCTCCTTTTCGGAAATTTCACGACGACGTCGCCCTGCAGGCGCAGCCATCACGATTGTTGTTACAAGTGCGATGATAAAGAAAGAGATCCAAGCGCGACGATTCGTTCCGTCATGAAAGATCAAAACTTCTCCTGCTTCTTTAGTCGTAAAAGTAGGCAGCTGGTATTGATTAGTACTGCGTTCTAGTTGTGAGCCGTCTGCAAGGGCCTGCCACGAATTGCTAAATGTATCTGTCAGAGTAATTACTCCCGGGCCTGGTACGGTCACCGCTCCATTATCAAATTCGAGTGCACTCTTACTGCCGGCAGAATCTGTAAATATCACACGCCCAGTTACTTCCGAAACCTTCCAGACAGTTCCCTCTTCTGTTGAAGATGTGCGAAGAAAACCACCGAGGCCATCGATTGTTTGAATCAATTCTTTATGCGCAGGGTTTGCTACAAAGAGGTACTTCACGCCGAACTCGGCCAACACTTTGCTGCTTTCAACTCCGGTGCTATCAATGACTCCCTCAACGGCAGTAGAGAGTTCAGATGAATAAAGTGTTGCAATATCCGCCTCTCCTAAATGAGATGGCGTACCGCGCGAAATGAAATACGAGAGTGATCGAATAGAGCCTTCATTGATTGGTCGGATTACCAAAGTTTTTGAATTCTCCTCTACCGCCAGATACGCAGGAAGGATTTGTGAATTGCGATTTTGAAGTGGCGAATCCGCACCTGCCGAGAAAACCCATACGGTGGATGTGGCGCTGTAGATTGTTGATATAACTAAGAGGAGAGCGAGTGCAAAGTGCTGATAACTCAGATGTGTACTCTCAAGACGGCTGCGTAAATCAGTAAACATTATTACCGCTGCAATCACTGCCATGAGAGTTGCGATAGCAATAAACGATCCGGAGTAGACCAGATACTCTGAAGTTGAACCATTACCAGCGACCCGCAATGAGGCGAGAAAAGCGCCGCCCATCAAAAATGTGAGGCCGATAAATGAGTATCTTCGGGCAGCTGTGGTTGAGAAGAAAGTCACCAACAGAAAGAGAGTGACCGGACTTAAAGACCACCAAGGCAAAGAGCCGGCGCCTCCGGGATTAGCGAGCAAGGCCAGATTGGCTCCCCCGCCAGGTTCTTGTAATCCAATTTCAAGAAGCAGACGGGATGGGTGGGCAAAATATTGAAAACTTGTTGGCGCGAGCATAAGTAGAGGGGTAGCAAGTAGCGCTGTTCGCCGCACAAGTCGCTTGAGAAAGAGCGGGTCTTTTACATTTCGCGCCGCAGCGATGTAATCACGGAGAATGTAGGCAAGAGAGAAGATCAAGAGAGCAATAATGAGCTGGGGATTGAAGGCTGCAACAAACCAGATTGCCAGAACAGTTGAGAAGATCTCTCTTACTGTGCGCTTCTCAATTTCTGCCCACTCACCGATACGTGAGAGCAGCAATGGGGCAGCAATCAATAACACAATAATTCCGAGTCGGCCAGAGTTAACTGCTGAAATTGCTACTGGTGAGAGCGCATAAAGCATCGCTCCAAGAGCCGAGAGGAGCGGACTCGGAGTCAGCTTCTTTAAGAGAGTATGTGCGCTCCACAAGGCGAGGAACGGCGCAGCGATGAAGAGGAGAGAGATGAAGAGCGCAGGCTTACCTAGTGTGACCGTAGATGCGAGAGCGAGAAGAAGTGTCCAGACCGGAGCTTCGAGATTACTGCCCATTCCAACTGGGTGCCAGCTCTCAACATAGAGTCTAAACATATCGCTTGCTCCTTGCGGAGATGTTGCAAGTGCTCCACCTGATAAAGAACCGAATCGATTTCGAGTCCAACCGAAGGTGACGAGAGCAAGGATTGTAAATGCGATCACTAGTGGTCGTGAGAAGAGCATCTTCCAATTGTTGCCAGGCAGCGGCTGCAAGATTTCATCTTCGTCTGAAATATCTAGTTCGCTGCTTATTGGCGAATCGTTGCGAGCATCATCAGGAAAGATGCGGGTTCGAACTCGTTCAATCAATCGACTTGTACCACTGCGAAGCTGGGTCCATCGGGATGGAATAAATTGACCAACGATGCCTGATGAGACAAGGCGAGCTCTTCGTCGAGATCTTCGCGCCAATAGAAGTTCACGAGGATGAATAATCAGTGATGCAATAGCGAGAATTTCATCACTGGCATATCCCGGAAGTTTTGCAAAGAGAAAGGCGATTGATCGAATGAGTGCACCACTCAAGAGCTGTAGAGCTAACAATGGCAGCTTCCACCATGATGAGTTCGCTAAGAGAACATAGGCAGCGTTGCGGCGATCGAGAAGAAGCGGGCGATGAAGCGGTGCTCCCTCAATATCGATTGCTCGGCGCTCTGAAGATGCAGCTTGTGCATGAAAACCTTTCGCCGCCGAAACCGCAAGAACTGAGTATCCGGCAACGTGTACCCGCCACCCAAAATCAACATCATCTCGGAAAAGTTCGAGATTAATATCAAATCCACCCAGTGATTCAAAGACGTTGCGACGAATAAGTGCACCTGCGGTACTTACAGCTAGAACTTCATGATTGCCATCGCGTTGACCCTGATCGTATTCAGTGGGTTCCAGACCAGTCCATCGCGTTCCGTTAGTTGCAATACTGACTCCCATTTCGAGGAGGTGAGTTCGATCATGCCAGCCCAAAAGTTTCGGTCCCGCCATTGCAATATTAGGTCGCTCATTAACTGCAAGTAGCAACTCTTCTAGGGCGCGCGGATCAAGGGCGCAATCGTCATGGAGAATCCAAAGCCACTCTTCGACACCTTCGATTGCAGGAGGCAGCTGTGTGATTCCGTATTGAATTGCTTTTCCAAACGAGGCGCTTCGATCGAGAGTGACAGTTGGGATGCGAGCGCCTTTAAGAAGTTTTGCCGAGGCATCTGTTGAACCTGTATCGATTGCAAGTATCTGGTCCGTACTTCTGCTCTGAGATGCAATCGATGCCACAACTTCGGGAAGCCATGTTGTTCCATCATGGACGACCAGAAGTGCAGTAACGCGCGGGCTACTCATACTGATATGCCTTGCTGAAAGAGCGTTCGCTCTCTATGCGCGTCGCTTAAGGCGACGACGTTCGCGCTCTGAAAGTCCGCCCCAAATACCAAAACGCTCATCGTGTGCCAGTGCGTATTCAAGACATTCTTGACGAACATCGCATGATTGGCAGACGCGCTTGGCCTCACGAGTAGAGCCACCCTTCTCAGGGAAGAAAGCCTCTGGATCTGTCTGCGCACAGAGTGAGCGCTCTTGCCATGAAAGCTCCATATTTTCGCCGTTTGCGAGTTGGATGGTTGGCCCTGTAGTCGGTCCAGTTGAAAATCCTTCTGGGCGGATTGGCATATCTACAATCTCCTCAAGTCCTTAGCGCCCGATCCGAGAGTGGATTGCTGGGCTCTAGGTATGAATTACAACGGTGTAATGCCTA
>WLPB01000100.1 GCA_009698975.1 Actinomycetota bacterium
ATTGTTGTGGCCTCAGCTAATCCTGAACCGCGACGTGGACTTATTGATCGTTTTCTCGTCAGCGCCTTCATCGAGAAAATCCATCCCATTATCGTTGTCACCAAGATAGATGTTGCGCCGATTCCTGAATTTATGGTCAATTACCAATCGCTCGGTGTAGAGATTATGACGACCTCATCAAAGCTCTCTTCTCGAAAAGAAGAAGTTGCCGCAATCGAATCAGTTTTGCGTGACAAAGTTTCAGTACTTGTGGGCCACTCTGGAGTCGGAAAATCTACTTTGATTAACGATCTCGTCCCCGCTGCAGATCGCATGACAGGCGATGTTAACGACGTAACCGGTCGTGGTCGACATACTTCTTCAAGTGCGATAGCTCTGGCGCTGCCAGAAGGTGGATGGATTATCGATACACCAGGTATTCGAGCCTTTGGCCTTGCCCACCGCAATCCCCGAGATATCGTGCAAGCATTTCCTGACTTAGCTGAAGTTGCCGCATCCTGTATGTCACATTGCTCACACGCGGAAGATTCCTGTGCACTCAATGCGTGGGTAAGCGCAGATAGCTCGCAAGAAGTGGAGCGAAGAATTCGCCTAGAGAGTCTTCGCTCGCTCTTAGAAGTCACTCTCTCCGTAGACTTAGGCCATGAGTCCAACACAGGCATTTAGCCACGGAGAAGACCTCACTCTCGCCCATCGCCTGGCAGATGCTGCAGATGCAATAACGCTCAAGCGCTATCAATCGATTGACCTTGTCATCAATACCAAACCAGATAACACCCCTGTTACCGATGCTGATAAATCTGCAGAGGTTGCAATCCGTGCTCTGCTTGGTGCGCACCGACCCAATGATGGAATTGTTGGCGAAGAGTTTGGTGTCGAGGGGGCAGAGAAGAGCCGCTACTGGGTGATTGATCCCATCGATGGCACAAAGAATTTTCTCCGCGGCGTTCCAACATGGGCAACACTTATTGGGTTGGTAGAGCGCCAGAGTGATGGAACCCAACAGACACTTGTCAGCGTTGTTTCTGCGCCAGCGCTCTTTCGCCGGTGGTCAGCCCATCTTGGTGGCGGCGCATATGTTCGAGTGAACCAGGAAGATATGAGACGAATTCATGTCTCAGAGATTGATGATGTGAAGGATGCGTCAATCTCTTACTCTGATTTCAAAGGTTGGGGGGATCGCCTGCCAGCATTCCGTGCACTGCTCGATAGCGCATGGCGCACTCGCGGTTATGGAGATTTTTGGTCACACATGTTGGTCGCCGAGGGTGCACTTGAAGCAGCGATGGAACCTGAGCTCGCCCTCTGGGATATGGTCGCACTCGATTTAATTGTTACCGAAGCAGGTGGCATCTTTAGCAATACCGCTGGAATCGCAGGTCCACACGGCGGCAACGGCGTCTCAACCAATGCGGCTCTTCACAGCCACATCATCGCATCACTGAAATCGGAGAAGTAAAAATGGAAGATATCTCGATTGACTTGATGCGCCACAAGAGCCCTGCTCCAGAGGTACACCCTGATGTTGATGTAAGTCAGGCAACTCTAGTTCCGCAGACATTCGCTGTTTCGGGTATGACCTGTTCTTCCTGCGTGAATTCGGTCGAACGAACTCTCAATGAGATTCCGGGCGTTAAAGCATCAGTAAATTTTGCATCTGAAACTGTTCATATTCTTGCCCCTGCCGAAGTCAAAGCAGAGGTGATTATCAAGGCGATTAAGGGTGCTGGCTACTCTGCAACCGCGCTCAACGATCAGAGCGATCCTGCACTTCACCGAAAGGGTGCAGCGCGTGCGCTGATCTTCGCCGTCATCTTCGCCGTTCCCACAATCGCAATCTCAATGGTGATGTCATGGCACGATTCGATAAGTATCAATCTCACGGATCTCTTCAACGAGAATAACTGGCCACTTCCTCCACATTCAACTCATCACTTTGCATCCTGGTTAGCCCTTGCCCTCACTACCCCATTGATTTTTCTTGTGGCCTGGCCGATTCACCGTGCTGCAATCCGCAACTTCTTTAATCCCACTATGGATTCACTCATCTCACTGGGTTCACTTACCGCCTACTTTTTCTCTATCTATGTCACCTACACCGGTAAAGGTGATGTCTACACCGAAGTTGCTGCGGGAGTTCTCCTCTTTGTAATTCTTGGTCGCTACCTTGAGTCAAAGGCAAAGCGCAATGCAAGTAGCGCTCTTGCTTCACTTCTTGCACTCGGCGAGAAAGAGGTGACCGTTCTTCGCAATGGTAATGAGATTGTTATTCCGATTTCACACCTTATTGTTGGCGATGAATTCATTGTCCGCCCCGGTGCGCGCATCGCATCTGATGGCGTTGTAATTTCAGGTACCAGCACAGTTGATAACTCGCTGATCACTGGAGAATCTCTCCCCATCGAAGTTAATCCTGGCGCTCGAGTAATTGGATCAGCGCTCAATCACAATGGACGCATTATTGTTCGAGCTACTCGGGTAGGAAGTGATACCGAGATTGCCAGAATTACTGCAATGGTTGTTACCGCCCAAGGCAGCAAGTCACCTATTCAAGCTCTCGCAGATAAAATCGCTTCATACTTCGTTCCGGCTGTGACATCACTAGCAATCGCTACATATCTATTTTGGTATTTCTCAGAAGGAAAGACCCAAAACTTCTCGATCTCAACCGCAATTACTGTCCTTGTTATTGCATGTCCTTGTGCCTTAGGTCTTGCCACCCCCGTTGCGTTATTGGTTGCTTCGGGGCGAGGTGCGCTTCGAGGCGTTGTAATTCGCCATCCTCGCGTACTTGAAGCTACCCGACATATTGATGTTGCTGTATTTGATAAGACCGGAACTCTCACTGACGGTCAGATGGTCCTCACCGAATTTATCGCGCCTATTTCAGCGCAAAAACCGCTCGGCGCCTCATATCAGCCCATACTTAATGAGAAGAACATCCTCTCCTTCGCGATGGCTCTTGAGAGTCAGAATGATCATCCAGTTGCACATGCAATTACACGCCATGCAATTTCGCGTTCCGCCGAGAAGTTAGTAGTGACTGAAATGCAGATGACGCCCGGTGCGGGAGTTGCTGGACGCGTCAATGCATACGGCAAGAACTCTTTAATTATTATCGGTTCACCAGAGAGCGTTGCACATAGCTCTACTGAAATTGATCCAGCTCTTTTAGAAGCAGTCACTGCCGCTAAAAATGAAGCGAAGAGCGCATCGTTGATGGCGATAGATGGAGTAGCAATCGCACTCTTTGTAGTGGGAGATGTCATCAAGAGTGATGCGCCAGCAACCATTGCGGCGCTGAGAAAACGTGGCATCACACCGTGGCTTCTTACCGGTGACCACAACGATGCCGCAGTCGCAGTTGCACAATCAGTTGGAATCGCCTCAGAGAACATCATTTCAAATGCGCTACCGGAAGAGAAGATTGAGAAGGTACGTCAGCTCCAGAGCGAAGGTCTTCGCGTTCTGATGGTCGGAGATGGAATCAACGATGCTGCAGCCCTTGCGCAAGCAGATTTAAGTATGGCGATGGGAACTGGCACAGATACTGCAATCGCTACTGCAGATATCACCTTGATGCGTCCAGAGCTGATGAGTGTGGTCGATGCGCTAGATCTATCTCGTAAGACTTTAAAGACGATTCGCGTCAACCTCGGTTGGGCCTTTGCCTATAACACCGTTGGTATTCCTATCGCTGCGATGGGGTTGATGACACCGATGTATGCAGCTGGCGCTATGGCGTTGAGTAGCCTCTTTGTTGTGACTAATTCGCTCCGTATCAAATAGAGACCCTGTATGAGATAAAGACCCTGTATGAGATAAGAGAAATGGCCACCCAATGGGCGGCCATTTCTTACTTTATATCTTCTAGTAGCGGGGGCAGGATTTGAACCTACGACCTCTGGGTTATGAGCCCAGCGAGCTACCGAGCTGCTCCACCCCGCGTCGGTAAGCGCAATTCTATGTCGAGTGCGCTTACTTCACCAAATCGAGCAGTATTACTTACTTCATACGAGCTTGTGCTGCAATTGCAGATGCAATCGCGGCCTTGAGTCGATCTTGTGCTCGACCATATGCCGCAAAATCTCCCTTAGCAAGAGCTGTTTGACCATCTGCGATCGCCTGCTTTGCAGCTGCAAGTGCAGCCTTGAGATCTGCTGAACTATCAGAAGTCGTCGTTGTTCCAGAATTTGATGTTCCAGAATTTGATGTTCCAGAATTTCCACCGAAGACTTGATCAAGTGCGCCCTTAAGTGAGTTATCGAATCCGATGACATCACCGAATGAGACAAGAACTTTCTGCAAGAGTGGATATGCCGCAGTGTTCGAGGTCGCACGAACATAGACCGGTTGCACATAGAGCAAGCCGCCACCGACTGGAAGTGTCAGGAGATTTCCAAGCACTACATCGGAGCCGCCTTGGCGAAGAAGTGAGAGTGCATTGGCTACCTCAGGTTTTGCTTCAAAGTTCGAAGCAATCTGAGATGGTCCCGCAATATTTGTACTACGCGGAAGTTGAAGCACTGTCATCTTTCCGTACTCAGGACCTGGGGTTGAGTTAACAACAGCAAAGGCAGAAAGGTTCTCACGACTGCCTCGTGGAACAAATGGAGTTGTTAATGAGAATGCAGGTGACTTTGCGCCCGGTAGCTCCATCGTGAGGTAGTAAGGAGGTTGAGCGCCGGCATTTGCACCGAAGGTTGATGGATCACGTGGCACGCGCCAGAAATCCTGTCCACCGTAGAAAGCATCAGCGGTCTGCACGTGATACGA
>WLPB01000101.1 GCA_009698975.1 Actinomycetota bacterium
ATACCAACTGTGATCCAGATGAAGTTGATTACAAGATTCCTGGTAACGACGATGCAATTCGCTCAATCGAGCTTCTTACACGCGTTATCACTGATGCAATTGCTGAAGGCCTTAAGGCACGTTCAGCTGCAGCAGCACCAACAGCTGTTGTCGAAGCTGCTGAGTCACTCGAGAAGGAAATTCTCGCGGCAGCTCCTGCAGAAGAAGCAGCACCAGCAACAACACCGGAGGCTTAATCAATGGCTAACTACACAGCAGAAGATGTAAAGCGTTTACGCGAAGCAACAGCTGCCGGAATGCTTGATTGCAAGAAGGCACTCGATGAGGCTGACGGCAATTACGACAAGGCGATTGAAATCATTCGCGTTAAAGGTCAAAAGGGCGTTACTAAGCGCGAGGGTCGTTTGACTTCAAACGGTCTCGTTGTAGCTAAGGTCGCAGGAGATACAGGTGTAATGCTTGAGCTCAACTGTGAGACTGACTTCGTTGCTAAGGGCGAGCGTTTTATCGCACTTGGCGATGAGCTCGTAGCAACACTTCTTGAGGTAAAGACTGGTGATGTTGCTTCATTCCTTGCGGCAAAGACATCAGATGGAAAGACTGTTCAGGAAGTTATCGATGAAGGCAATGCAATGCTCGGTGAAAAGATTGAGATTCGCAACGTTGCCGTAATCAATGGTCCAGTCGGTATCTACCTTCACAAGACCTCACCAGATCTTCCACCACAGGTAGGCGTTCTCGTCTCACTTGCGAAGGAAGCAGCTGAAGTTGGTCGCGATGTTGCACAGCACATCGCGGCATTTGCACCGAAGTTTGTTAATCGCGATGAGGTCCCAGCGGATCTCATTGAGAACGAGCGTCGCGTTGCAGAAGAGACAGCAAAGGCAGAAGGAAAGCCAGAAGCTGCTATCTCAAAGATTATCGAAGGCCGCATCACAGGCTTTGTAAAGGAAGTTTCACTTCTGGAGCAGGCTTTTGCTAAGGATGCCAAGAAGACTGTTCAGCAGATTCTTGATGAAGCAGGAACCGCCGTTAAGGCATTCCACCGCTTCCGCGTCGGCCAGTAGTACATTTAACTAAGTTTCGTTAAGCGAAAAGGAGCATCCAATGCCAGGGACCCAATCTCCAACAGATAGGCGTTCATATCAGAGGGTGCTCCTTAAGCTTTCCGGAGAAGTTTTCGGTGGCGGCAAGGGAGTCGGTCTTGATCCCGATGTTTTAGTTGATGTTGCAAAACAGATTGCAGATGTTGCTCGAAGCGGAGTTGAGGTAGCAATCGTCGTAGGTGGCGGTAACTTCTTCCGAGGTGCAGAACTTTCAGAGCGCGGCATGCAACGAGCTCGTGCGGATTACATGGGAATGCTCGGAACAGTGATGAACTGCCTTGCGCTCCAAGATTTCCTTGAGCGCGAAGGTGTTGATACTCGCGTTCAAACAGCGATAAGTATGGGTCAAGTTGCAGAGCCATACATTCCTCTTCGCGCTATTCGTCACCTTCAAAAAGGTCGCGTAGTCATTTTCGGCGCAGGCGCAGGAATGCCATTTTTTACAACAGATACTGTTGCGGCTCAGCGCGCACTTGAGATTGGCGCTAATGCCCTCTTGCTCGCAAAGTCAGGCGTCGATGGCGTCTACAACGCCGATCCCCGCAAGGATCCAAAGGCTGTTAAATTCGATGTAATTTCATATGATGATGTTCTTCAGAAGTCATTGGCAGTGGCAGATGCTGCAGCGTTTAGCCTCTGTCGCGAGAACAAATTGCCTATCGTTATCTTTGATTTGATGACAAATGGCAACATCGGTCGCGCTGTGCGCGGAGAAAAGATTGGAACTCTCGTTAATTAACGGGAGTCACTAGAAAAGCTAGAAGAGAGAACACAATGGCAGATGTAGCAGGCACCCTCACAGAGGCGACAGATAAGATGAACAAAGCTGTCGAAGTTGCTAAAGATGATTTCGGAGCAATCCGCACTGGCCGTGCTCACCCAGCGATGTTTAACAAGATCATGGTTGATTACTACGGCACCTATACCGCTTTAGCCCAACTTGCATCTATTCAGGTTCCCGAGAGCCGCACAGCGATTGTCTCGCCTTTCGATAAGGGTGCGATGGCTGCCATCGAAAAAGCGATTCGTGACTCAGATTTAGGTGTAAATCCTGCATCAGATGGAGTTGTCATTCGAGTAAACCTCCCACAACTTACTGAAGATCGCCGTAAAGATTTTATTAAAGTCGCAAAGACTAAGGCAGAAGATTCAAAGATTTCAATGCGCAATATCCGTCGCGCTGCAAAAGAGGCGATGGAGAAGGCCGAAAAAGATGGCGATATCTCTAAGGATGATTTAAGTCGCGGCGAGAAAGAGCTCGAGAAGATTACTTCGGATCACGTAGCAAAAATTGATGAGCTGTTAAAGCACAAGGAAGCCGAGCTGCTCGAGGTTTAAGCCTCGCATCCGTCGCCATGTCAGACCTACATTCGCTTAACGAGGCGATCAATAAGCGAGCAGGGCGCAAGCTCTTGCCCTCAATTGGCGTGGGTCTGGTACTTATCTTTCTTGTTTGGGGATCGCTCGTTAGATATCCAGTGTTTTTTGTAGTACTTGTAACTATCGCAGTTTTGCTTGGTGTTCGCGAAATCGTAAATGCCTTTGCAGCCACCGGTACGCATTTATCCCTATGGGCGCTATCTCTGGCATCAGTTGGCCTCTCTTGTGCCGCATGGTTTGGGGGAATATCAGGTTTAGCAGTAGGTACGGCAATTGCATTTCCGGCCCTACTTATCTTGTTACTACCGCAAGGCCCAGATGGTTTTGTAAAGCGCGCAACTGCAACAACGCTCTCGCTTATCTATCTTCCATTTCTGGCAGGATTTCTCATCCTTCTCGCCAATCCATATGATGGCGACAACGGATTAGCGCGAGTAATGACATTAGTTGTACTTGTTGGATGCAATGACACCTTCGCATACTTGACTGGAATCCTCCTCGGTAAGCACAAGCTTGCGCCATCAATTAGTCCCAAGAAGAGCATTGAAGGTCTCATTGGCGCAACGATTTTTACCATCACCGGTGGCGCACTCGCTTTCCACTTCATTATGGATTCGCAGTGGTGGCTCGGAGCAATTGCAGGTGCAATGACAGTTTTCACTGCAACATCGGGGGATCTCATCGAATCAGCAATGAAGCGCGACATGTCGATTAAAGATATGGGCAATATTCTTCCTGGACATGGTGGAATGCTCGATCGCCTTGATTCAGTTCTCTTCGCAGCCCCAGCCCTGTGGCTTGCACTCGAAATTGTGCGCCGTGCACAGGATTCAGGTCTGCTATGAGCCCGACAAATGATGAACTTAAATTAGTCTTTGACGAACCTGTCCAAAAGAAGAAAGCACCAAAGCATTTAGCAGATTACTCGCCGGAAGATCGCAAGGCATTTGCTCAAGAGTTCGGCTTTCAACCTTTCCGTGCTTCACAAGTTGCTACACATTATTTCTCGCATCTCAATAATGACCCATCAACATGGTCAGATATCCCTGCAGATCAACGCCAAGCGATAGCTGATGCGCTTACTCCAAAATTAATGGAGCTCGTCACTACTCGCACAACCGATGGTGGTATGACCCGTAAAGATTTATGGAAGCTCCATGATGGAACCTTGGTTGAATCAGTGCTTATGCGTTACTCGGATCGCGTAACAGTATGTATCTCATCTCAAGCAGGATGTGGAATGAACTGCCCATTCTGCGCAACCGGTCAGGGTGGCCTCAAGCGCAATCTGACCGCTGCGGAAATCACAGATCAGATTGTTGCTGCAGCTCGTGCATGTGCCAACGGCGAACTTCCGGGCGGACCTACCCGTCTTTCAAATATTGTTTTTATGGGTATGGGCGAACCGCTTGCTAACTACAACGCAGTCGTTCGCACACTTCACAATATTGTTGATGCAAACCCTGATGGACTTGGAATCTCTGCTCGCTCTGTCACTGTTTCAACTGTCGGATTAGTCAACGGTATTGAAAAATTAATGGATGAAGGAATCAACTGCACGCTAGCTGTTTCACTTCACACGCCAGATGATGAACTGCGCAACACTCTTGTACCTATCAACAACCGCTTTAATGTTCGTGAGATCTTGGTTGCAGCAGATGCATACGAGAAGAAGACTGGCCGCAGATATTCAATTGAATACGCACTTATTCGAGATATCAACGATCAAGCGTGGCGCGCAGACCTTTTGGGCCGAATGCTCAAAAACCGCGCCGCTCACGTCAATCTGATTCCACTCAACCCAACTCCAGGATCAAAGTGGACTGCCTCTCGTCGTGAAGATGAGGCGGAATTCGTTAGGGTCCTAGAGTCATATGGCGTCCCAACCACCGTTCGTGATACCCGTGGCCGTGAGATTGATGGCGCTTGCGGCCAATTAGCCGCCACAGTTGAATCTTCACAATAAGCTCAAGAAATAGAGAGCCGGTCTTTAAAAGGTCTCAAAACCTTTATGATTTCCTCACGGAACCTATAGCGAGGGGCAATTGTGAAGGTATCGAGCGCATCGCTGCGCAGACGTATCTCGCGTTCCCTAGTCACCGTCCTAATCCTGACTTTAGTTCAAATCATTGCCGCTCCCATTTTTACAAATTCTGCTCTTGCTTACACACAGGGCACGGTGACTAATGGAACTGCATATGGCGGAACTGGCGGCAGCGTAAATCCCGCAAATCAGAATTGCACAAATGGCGCAATCGTTGCGATAGGTGCTACTAAATCCAGCAG
>WLPB01000102.1 GCA_009698975.1 Actinomycetota bacterium
GCAATTTTCCGCTCAGCGATAAATGAAGCGACTGGAATCGTTCCGGCAGCTACCAGGGCGAGAATGACGGTAAATGAAATCCGCTTCTGCACTGCAAGCTGGAGCACGGTCAAGATGTAGACAATATAGAAGTAGCCATGGGCGATGGGGATTGCAATAAATGGATTGCTCTCATCAAAGGCATTAAATGCGTACTTTGCCACCATATATATAACGAGGAGAACGAGGTTGATTCCGCAGATTATCGCCATAGTGCGAAAGCGGCTCAAGGGAGTTTTCATGGCGAAACTCTATTCCCCTTTACCGTGCACGTCAGGCTTTTTGAGAATCTGACCGTTCACGCCTTTTGTAGAAAGGCGCCCAGAGAACGAGAATTGCCATTAACCACCAGATGACTACATACGAGATGTGCTGCCAGTAGTAACCAGGGGTGCCGCTCTTTGCGATCTCAATCTCGACTCGTGCTCGATTGATTTCGCCACCACGATAACTTTCGGAGGCGGCGGCGATAAATCCGTCGTAGAGCTGGAAATCTGTCAACGAGGTGAGTGCACTGGGATCTATTCGCGAGAGTTCTCCGGCTCGAACCGCGGTACGGTCGCTGACTTGGCGCGGATAGATGCGCCCGGTGATTTCAACGCTTGTTGCCATTGATATCTCTGGCGAAGTAAGTCGCTCACTCCATAACCCTCGCACCACCAAGATTGCAGTAGCTGAATCAACTTGAGTGAGAGCAACCTCCCAATCATCGACTACGCCATTGCGATCAACTTGGTTAGGGGCTTTATAGGTAGCAATGTAATGGCCTTGAAGAGAAACGCTCTTACCAAACGCCTCGAGTGGCAGCGTTCCCTGCGAATCAGTGAGATCGCCCAGTGTATAAACCCTGGTATCTCCAACCTCTTCGCTTGCACTATCGCGTTCTAATTCAACTTTGAGATCGGCGGCGCGAGTTAATTGCCAATTTCCGAGTGAGATAAAGATTCCGGCGAGGGCAAGTACTGCCAGCGCCTGAAGTAATCTCCTAATTCTTTCCGTCTTCACGCTTTTCGAGTCGTGTATAGCGCTTATAAAAACTGCGGAGAAGAAAAGCGATGCTGGCTACAAGAATGATCATTGTTAGCGAACCTGCCACACCCATATCAACATCTTTATTCATGAGAGAATCCTCCCATGCCAATGGAGCCGGCTCAATCTCATTTCGATTACAACGACCGCTATGGCATCCGCCCGCGTCGTGCCTGGCTTCCTTACGCTCTTGCACTTTTGATTGCTGGCGTTATCTGGACTTTGTGGGCTGGGGTACATCAAGCTGTTCCTGCAATTAGTTCAAAACTTCTCGCCTTCGATAACACTGACCGCCGAAATATTGAGATCCGCTACATCCTCACTCGAGAAGATCCATCGATGCCCGCTACATGCATCTTGAGTGCGCGAGATTTCGATAAGGTCATAGTTGGTCAGATTATTGATCGAATTCCCGCAAGTGAAGGCGCGGTTGAGCGTGCAGTGACTATTCCCTCACGTGGCGACGCTGTAAATGCCTCTGTCACTACATGCTACCTCGATTAAATTTCATAAATCCCTTACCCTTGGCAGTTATGAGCGGACAACAGACCTGGCTAACGCAGGAGGCGGCAGATCGCCTCTCTGCCGAATTGGCATTCCTCGAAGGCACAGGTCGTAAAGAGATCACAGCTAAAATCGAAGCAGCTCGCGCCGAAGGTGATTTAAAAGAGAATGGCGGCTACCACGCAGCTCGTGACGAACAGGGCAAGATGGAAGCTCGCATTCGCCAGCTCAAGCAGATGCTTGAGAATGCACATATTGGAACTCCCCCAGCAGCTGCTGATGGAAAAGTTGGTGCCGGCATGGTTGTCACCGCACTCATTGCTGGCGATGAGACAAAGTTCTTGCTCGGCTCTCGCGAAATTGCATCGGGAGATCTCGATGTTTACTCAGAGAAGTCTCCACTTGGTGCAGCTGTCCTGGGTGCAGAGATCGGTTCAACTGTTTCTTACGAGGCACCTAATGGTCGCCAGATTACAGTTGAAATCATGGCGGCTGAGTTTTACAGCTAAATTACTTTAGCCGGCTGAGTTGCGGTACTTGCGCACACTGAGCGGAATAAAGATCGCCATAATCAGAATCATATAAATAAAGGAAGTAGTCAGCGGATGCTCGCTCGGAAATGATCCAGCAGTTGCACCGAAGTCATTTTCAAGCCCAAAGAGCTCACGGCAAGCAGCAACCATTGTTGAGACTGGGTTCCATTCCGCAAAGTACTGAAGTGCTCGAGGCATTCCCTTGGTCGGCGCAAAAGCATTTGAGAGAAATGTCAGTGGGAAGGTCACAATAAAGCTGACATTTTGCACTACACGCGCATCACGTGCTGAAAGCCCAACGAGAATTCCTACCCATGAGAGCGCGTAACCAAAGAGAAGTAAGAATAAGAATCCGAGCGCAACATTTCCGATTCCTGCACTTGGACGCCATCCCACTGCATACCCTGTAATTCCCATTACGGCGAGAACGACAATATTAAGAAGAGAATCTCCAAGTGTGCGACCAATAACGAGGGCAGATTGCGCGATAGGCAGAGATCTAAAGCGATCGATAAGCCCCTTCTTCATATCTTCAGCGAGGCCAGAAGCGGTGCCAGCTAAGGTAAATGCGACTGTCTGCACAAATATGCCTGGCATCAGTAGTTGGACATATCCACCTTCTTGACCGGTATCAATCGAGCCACCGAAAACATAACGGAAGAGAAGTACAAACATCACCGGCTGAATTGTTGAGAAGATCAATACTTCTGGAACACGGGTAAGAAGTCTTAATTGGCGCTGAGTGATAATTGCTGAGTCATGAAGAACGCTCATGCCTTTGCCTCCTGTGTTTCTGTGGTGTGGCCAGTTAACGATAAAAAGACATCATCAAGCGATGGTCGCTTGAGACCGACATCGAGTGCATGAATTCCTGAGCTATCAAGGGCTTTGAGAACTTCAAAGAGGGCAGCTGAACCGGTAGAAACTGGTGCAGAGATCTGGCGTAGCCCCTCGTCGAGTGAGGGAGAGATTCCGCTGACTGCTTTAACAATCTCCATCGTCTTTGCAATATGTTGCGCTTCGACAACAACCTCAAGTCGCTCACCGCCAACTTGCTTCTTTAACGCATCAGAGGTGCCCCGGGCAATTACCTTGCCAGTATCAATAACTGCTATTTCATCAGCTAGTTGATCTGCTTCTTCAAGGTATTGAGTAGTTAGCAAGAGTGTTACTCCGCCTTTGACTAACTCTTGAATTACTCCCCACATCTCTTGGCGACCGCGTGGATCTAAACCTGTTGTGGGTTCATCGAGAAAGAGCACCTTAGGCTTAACAATTAGGGATGCTGCTAGATCGAGACGGCGACGCATTCCGCCTGAATAAGTCTTGATTGGTCGCTTCGCCGCATCGGTCAAACTAAATTGCTCAAGGAGTTCATTTGCGCGAAGGACTGCGTTCTTCTTTCCGAGATGATAAAGCTGACCAAACATTAAGAGATTGTCATAGCCGGTAAGAATTTCATCGACAGCTGCATATTGACCTGAGAGACCAATGAGCTCGCGAACTTTCTCGGGATGCTTAATTACATCGACGCCGGCAACAATTGCTCGACCTGAATCAGGTCGTAACAATGTCGATAAAATACGGACTGTTGTTGTCTTTCCTGCGCCATTGGGACCAAGAACACCTAAAACAGTGCCTTCTTCAACATCGAGGCTCAAATTATCGAGCGCACGGACCTTGCCTTTATCGTAGGTCTTCACGAGTTCTTCTGCGATTACTGATTTCACGGAGTAAAGTTACTACCCTATGAAAAATAATGCGCCCTCCAAAGAACTCACCCACCGAGAAATCATGATTATTCTGGGCGGTTTAATGACCGGACTGCTCTTGGCAGCCCTGGATCAGACAATCGTCTCCACGGCTCTTAAAAGTATCGTCGAACAACTCGATGGACTTGAGCATTACACCTGGGTCGTAACTGCCTACCTATTGACCTCGACCGCATCTACTCCTTTATACGGAAAAATCTCCGATCTCTACGGTCGCCGCATTGTCTTTCAATTCGCCATAGTTACATTTCTGATTGGCTCATTCTTAGCGGGCGCATCATCGACAATGGGCCAGCTCATCGCTACCCGCGCTATTCAAGGACTTGGCGCTGGCGGTCTGATGGCACTGACCTTCGTCATTATCGGAGATATCGTTCCGCCGCGTGAGCGCGGTCGTTACCAGGGTTACTTCGGGGCTGTCTGGGGACTCTCATCTGTTGCGGGGCCTTTACTCGGTGGCTTCTTCTCGGATCATGCAACAATTTTTGGCATTGATGGCTGGCGTTGGATTTTTTACATCAATCTACCTTTTGGAATTGCAGCGCTATTAATTACATCAGCGGTACTTCATATCCCCACTATCAAACGTGAACACTCTATTGATTATCTCGGAGCGCTCTTGCTAGTTGCATCAGTGACTTCGACCCTCCTTGCAGTCGCTGTCTACGGTCCACAAGATGGCTGGGGAGATTCACGAACTCTTGGCTATCTCACAGTTGGATTAATTCTTACCGCAATCTTTATTCGGTGGGAATCAAAGGCGACTGAACCAATTATTCCACTTGCTCTCTTTAAGAACCACACCTTCACGCTGACATCGATTCTTGGTGCAATTATCGGTGCAGGTATGTTCGGCGCAATTGTGATGCTGCC
>WLPB01000103.1 GCA_009698975.1 Actinomycetota bacterium
ATTAGTACAGATAAGGGCTTTGAAGGAATTTTGCTGATTAGTGGCTTACCACAGGTAGAAGATCATAATTTCGCGGTCGAGGTATTAAACACCTTTATCTCAACACGATAAGATTTGAGCATGAGCCGTTCAAGAATTCTTTTTGCAGGTGGTCTAATCGCGGCCTTGATTATTGGGATCTTTGTCGGTGGCCTTTTCAATCATGGCGGCGATGAACACGAAGGTGGCTCGCACCAGAGCAGCAATTCGGAGAGTCGTTTTTCCGATGATGATGTCATGTTTGCTCAGATGATGATTCCTCACCACGAGCAAGCGATCGTGATGTCAGATCTCGCTCTTAATATCTCGGCAAACCCCGAGATTCTCGCACTAGCTACCGCGATACGAAGTGCTCAGGCACCGGAGATAGTACAAATGAAGAGTTGGATTGATGGTGATGATTCAGATAGCCATGCAGGCCACGGTATGTCGATGGATGGAATGTTAACTGAATCTGAAATTGAGACGCTGCGAAATAGTACCGGTGCCACTTTTGACCGCCTCTTTATTGAAGGAATGATCGGCCATCATGAAGGTGCGATTGAGATGGTGGAAATCATTGACGGCTCGAAGAATTCTGAAGTCAAAGAACTTGCTGCCAATATCGTGAGCTCTCAGAGCGCAGAGATAACAGCAATGAAAGAGTTGCTCACTCGTTTGCCATGATTTCTCAAGACTTTGATGAAGCATTAGCCGAGTACCAACGGCGCTTCCCAGATTCTCCATTTTTCGAGACTTGGATTCCACGGGAGAAATTTCTTCAGGCAGAGTTTGATGGCACTGGAAGCGTCTCAATTTCTCGTGAAGATGGCGGCATTTACGGTGTAGCGCTCGGCCCCAATCCAACTATTCCAAGTGATTGGAAGAGCTTCTCGATAGAAAGCGGATCAAGGCATTTAGTTCCTGCAAGTTTTACTCTGCATGATGAATGGGATTGTTACTGGGCTCCAACTATTGAAGGTGAAATAGATCAAAGCGAAGGCGTCACTGATCGCGAGATCGATACCTTCTTGCGGACCAATGCGCCCAAATCTTCGGTTTATCCGGGAGATGCAGAGATAGTGCAGTGGGTGCAAATTCTCGACGAGGGGCGACTAGTCGCAGTCGCCGCCCTGTGTCGTTGGCAATCTGGCAAAGTCGTCATTTCATCAGTTGCAACCGATGTCGAACGTAGAGGACAAGGTCTCGGGAAAGAGCTAATAAGAAGGACTTTAATTGCCGGCCACCAACTAGGCGAAAAGTCGCTCTGCCTTGGGGTGATGCATCAGAATGAGAGCGCACAAAGGCTTTATTCGGCGATGGGCTTCAAAAAGATGCATAACTTCACATACTTCGAAAGACGGTAAACTCTCGCCATGTCTAATGTCGCCGTCTCAGAGACTGGCACGATCGCTCGTCTGCGAAATTATCGCAAGACTTACGTTGCGATGCTCGTTTCTTCGACTCTTAGCCTGATTGCAGCCCTCGTTCTTTCTTACGATGCTATTAAATTAGCGGCAGATCCAGGTGCGAAGCTCTCCTGCGATATCAACGCACTTGTCTCATGTGGCAAGGTCGCTCAAGCATGGCAGTCCAGCATTCTCGGATTTCCTAATTCATTTCTAGGTCTCATGACCGAGCCAGTCGTAATCACTATTGCAGTCGCCGGTCTTGGGCTGGTTGCTTTTCCGCGTTGGTTTATGCGAGCAGCTCATATTGTCTACGGCGCTGGTCTGGTTTTCGCACTCTGGCTACTCTCTCAATCTTTCTTCGTCATTAAGGCGTTCTGCCCTTGGTGCCTGCTCGTTACAGCGTCAACAATTACAGTCTTCTCAACGATGACTCGTATCGTCATTATGGAAAACACTTGGAATTTATCACCAGAGCGAAATGCAAAATACATCGAGTTTCTCAACCGTGGTTGGGGCCGCGTCCTATACACCTTGATCTATGCGATCCTCATACTCGCAATTTTCTTCAAATATGGAAACGAGTTGTATTAATGAAGGCCTCACCTAGCGATCAGCAAGCTGTCCTAGAAATACAACAACTTGATAACCAATTAGCATCACTAGCTCAACGTGAAACATCGATCCCTGAGATTGCGGCTCTCAACACAGTTACTATCAAGGGCAATAACACTCGCGATTTGCGAATTGCAGCAGAGACTGAACTCACAGATATTAAGCGCGAACTTGCCCGCGCTGAGGGCGATGTAGAACAGATTGTGAGTCGAATTAATCGCGATGAGGCCAGACTTTCATCGGGCACCGGAACTCCTAAAGAGCTAGAACAAACTCAGCATGAACTTGTGACCCTAGGGGCACGTCGAGCTGAGCTCGAAGAAGTTGAGCTAGGGATTATGGTTGAAGTTGAAGCGCTCAATAATCGCATTGCTGAGCTTCGCGGCCTTGAGGCGCAATATGCAGCAGAGATTGCAGACCTTGAAATCAAGAAGGAAAATGCCCTCACAATCATTATTAATGAGCGTAACGATGTCAGTCAGAAGCGAGCCACAATAGAGGCTCCTATCGCTGCAGATCTCAAGGCGCTCTATCTCAAGGTATCTGCAGATAACAATGGAAATGGCGCGGCGCTTCTTGTTGGCAATGAGTGCAAGGGTTGCCACCTCACTATTAATACAACTGAGGTAGGGCGTATCGCTTCGTTGCCTGCCGATGAAGTTGTTCGTTGCGAACAATGCCGTTGCATCTTGGTGCGAGGCTAAGCAATCGTGGCGCGCACATTTAAATTAACAGCTGATGGGGGTTCTCGAGGAAACCCTGGCCCAGCTGGATATGGTGCGGTAGTTACTGAAAATGGAAAGATTCTCGCTGAAATTTTTGATGTTATTGGTATCGCCACAAATAATGTTGCCGAATACAGCGGGCTACTTGCGGGGCTCACACATATCCACGAGATAGATCCTGAAGCGTTAATCGAAGTTTCTATGGACTCCAAGTTAGTTGTTGAGCAGATGTCCGGACGTTGGCAGATAAAACATGCTGATATGCGCGACTTAGCTAAGCAATGTCGTACTGCGCATAATCCCGCACTGGTCACTTACTCATGGATTCCACGCGATGAGAATTCGCATGCAGATCGCCTTGCTAATAAAGCCCTCGATGGCGGAGCGATACATAAGCCGATTGTTATCTCGCAACAGAATTATCTGACCGATCGCCTTCGCTCTGATGAAGTTCCTACGATGATTTACTTTATTCGTCATGGCGAAACTATTTTGACTCCGATGCGTAAATTCTCTGGCACTGGGGGCCTTGATCCAGAGCTCACCAGCGAAGGCCTTGCTCAAGCAGCGAGCGTTGCCGCCGAAGTAGCAAAGCTCAATCCAGAAGTATTGATCGCCTCACCACTAAAGCGCACTCGCCAAACGGCAGATGCGATAGCTAGCGCAACAGGATTAGAAGTTATTGAAGATTCATCATGGGTAGAGCTCTCATTCGGTACCTGGGATGGGCTTGCGATCGAACAGGTCAGAAGCGAAAGCCCAGATGAGTATCAGGCTTGGCTTAACTCATCCTCATACCCACCAGGCGGGGGAGAGTCCTACGATGAAGCGGCAATTCGAATCGATGAAGCGCTCGATCGTTTAGTTGCAGACTTTCCTGGAAAGCGCGTAGTTGTTGTTACTCATAACGGAGCAATCAAGAGCGCAATCAATTTAGCGCTTGATGGCCCAAGTGATGGCGTTTTTCATATGGATGCAGCGCCGTGCTCGATCTCGACTATTTCAATTTGGCCATCCGATGGCTTACGTGCAATGCGCAGCTTCAATGAATGCGGACATCACCGCTAAATCAGATTTGCCTTAATTAAAGAGCTCGGACACTTTCACTGCTTTCGCTGTGGAGTGCGGCAGCGAGTAGCTCATGAAGTTGATGTTCTGCTCATCAATAGTCCGAGCGGCATCTACCTCAAATCCATTCCACTCAAAGCCAGTTGTGGTGTGAGCATCGGCAATTAGAGTGATATCAAAACCCTGTTCCAGTGCGGCATGTGAAGTATGGCGAACGCAATTATTAGTTTCTGCGCCACAGATATAGAGATGACCAACGTTGAGTCGAGAAAGGTGATCAGCTAAATCAGTCTCTACAAATGAGCTACGGAAGAGTTTTTCAACGATGGGCTCACCATCATGAGGCACAAGTTCGGGAACAATCTGCCAACTATCAGAACCAATCGGAAGTTCTTCCTCTGAGTGGCGGACCCAGATAACTGGAATTGATTGCGCGCGAGCTTTAGCTAGCGCAGTTGCAATATGTGCGACCTTCTCATCGCGCAGATATGCATCTTGAACAACACCCACTTGCACGTCAATGACCAAGATAGCCGAAGCTGTGCGTTCACTCTTATTAATGCTCATCCGTGGATTCTAGCTTTAGCGTCGAAGGTAATCGACTATCGCCTGATGGTCAGCCTGTAACCCTTTATATTCGGTCGTCTCAGGTGAGTAGCTCGCTAAAGTGTCAGCAAAAGCGGCAGCGCTTACTGGGTCTGTTTTAATCCAATGCAATGGTTCGGCTCGATTGCGGATAGTGAAGTAGAGAAACTCTCCGCCGTGCGCTCGAGTAAGTGTTTGGCGCTCAGTACGCCACCAATAATCCTCAGGCTTTGCTGGGCTATGAATGGAGGTCGGCTGATGAAGATCCTCAGTGCTATGCAGAGACCAGTTCTTGCGCCAGACC
>WLPB01000104.1 GCA_009698975.1 Actinomycetota bacterium
TTCGCACCGTGGCACCCTGGTCGATGTGCCGAACTTATTGTTGATGGAAAAGCTGTAGCTCACGCCGGCGAACTGCACCCTCGAATTGTCGCCAAATATGGATTGCCGGAACGAAGCGTTGCATTCGCGGTGGGACTCTCCGTACTTCCTGAGACCAAACTTGTGAAACCTTTCTCTGTCGGAACAATGCCGGCCGCCTTACAGGATGTAGCCCTGATCGTGGATGAATCTATTGTCGCTGGCGATGTTCAGGAGGCACTTCGTGCCGGAGCTGGCAACTTGCTCGAATCAATCACCCTCTTCGATCGATACGACAAAATTGGGGGTGGCAAGATTTCACTCGCCTTCTCATTAGTCTTCCGTGCCAATGATCGGACGCTTACTGGGGCTGAGGTAACAGAGGCGCGCGAGGCAGCGGTGGCCGAAGCTAGCAAGCGAACCGGAGCGGTTCTCCGCTCTTAACAAGATGCATAAATATGCAGTCATATGCATAGTTATGCTAGAGTCGGGCCATGAAAATTGGTCTAATAGGTGGAAGTGGCTATGCCGGCGGTGAAATCCTGAGGCTCTTGCAGTCTCATCCCCAATTTGAAGTTTCGGTAGTTACTGCGCACTCAAATGCAGGGGAGTTGATAACTTCAATTCATCCTCAACTACAGAGCTATGCCGGCCAAAAGTTCTCTTCCTATTCTGATTCAGATTTTACTGATTGCGGTCTCATCTTTCTCGCCCTGCCTCACGGAGAATCTGCGGCAATTGTTTCGAAATTGCCTGCAGGTGCAAAGGTCGTAGATTTAGGCGCAGATTTTAGGTTGAAGTCCGAAGTATCTTGGAAGAAGTACTACGGTGGCGAATATGCTGGTTCTTGGGTTTACGGAATTGCAGATCTTCCCGGAAAGTCAATGGAGATTTCGCACGCTACTCATGTTGCAAATCCTGGATGTTACGCAACATCAATCATTCTAGGCTCAGCGCCGGCAGTTAGCTTTGTAGATTTCTCCGACATTGTTGTAGTAGCTGCTTCTGGCACAACAGGCGCGGGAAGAACTGCAAAGATTAATCTGATTGCAAGTGAGATTGCGGGCTCACTTACCTCATACAAGTTCGGGGGAGTTCATCAACATACCCCCGAGATTGAAGAGTGCCTCGCGCTGATATCAGGTTCCGAAGTCAGACTCTCTTTTACTCCGATTTTGGCACCTATGCCTCGCGGAATTCTTTCTACTATCACCGTAAAACTTACTCAAGAAGTAAGCATCGCAGAAGTGAGAAGTGCCTATAGTAATTACTTTGCTGGCTCACCATTTGTCACAATCTTGCCAGAGGGACAAATGCCGAAGACTGCCTCAGTACTTGGAAGCAATAACGTTCAGATCCAAGTTGCAATCGATGAACATACTTCGCGTCTCGTCGTTTCGGTTGCAATAGATAACTTAGGAAAAGGTGCCGCCGCACAAGCAATCCAGAATGCAAACCTCATGTCAGGTTTTGATCAAAGCTTAGGTTTAACGGCAAATGGTATGGGCGCATGAAGAACCATCTTCCACTGGGCTTTAGAGCCTCGGGAATGCACGCGGGATTGAAGAGTTCGGGAGCTTTTGATCTCACCGTTATTGAAAATATTGGTCCGCAATTCGATGCGGCAGCGGTATACACGACCAATCAAGTCGTTGCTGCTCCAGTCAACTGGTCTCGAGAGGTCACAAAGGGCGGGTTAGTACGGGCGGCGGTGCTCAACTCGGGCGGCGCAAATGCTTGCACCGGACCAGAAGGATTCCTTGATACCCATCGAACGGCTGAAAAGGTTTCGGAACTCTTAGGGATTTCTGCAGGGGAAGTTGTTGTATGTTCGACAGGTCTTATCGGAGAGCGATTGCCAATGCCCAAGATTCTTCACGGGATCGAGAACCTTGTCACGTCTTTAAGCGGCGAGACGCTCAGTGACATCGCTCAATCAATTATGACAACAGATACAGTTCCGAAGATTGCCGAGCATGATGCCTCTGGAGTTCGCACCGTTGGAGTAGCTAAGGGTGCAGGAATGTTGGCTCCGGCATTGGCAACGATGTTATCGGTGGTAATGACAGATGCGCGGTTGCCTACAAATGCGCAAGAGATATTTAGCAGAGTCTGCGATCGAACTTTTAATCGAATTGATTCTGACGGATGTATGTCAACCAATGACACAGTTTTACTGATGGGCTCTGGCGCTTCAGGCATCGAACTTGATTCTGCGGTTTTTGAAGAGGTCCTCATGAAAATCTGTGGCAGCCTCGCAGAGCAGCTCATTGAAGATGCCGAAGGTTCTACCAAGACGGTTGCAATAACCATTATCGGAGCAGTGAGTGAGAGCGATGCCGTTGATGTCGCCCGTGCCTGTGCCCGAAACAACCTTTTGAAGTGTGCGATATTCGGAGGTGACCCAAATTGGGGCCGTGTGCTTGCAGCCGTTGGCACAACTACCGCATACCTTGATCCACTCACTATCGACGTAACCCTTAACGACATCGACATTGTTCGCAATTCAGTGGCGTTCGAAGATAAAAACCTGGTCTCTTTCGAAAATCGTCTTGTAGAGCTCACGGTCAATCTCAATGTGGGCCAGGCATCGGCGACTATTCGAACCAATGATCTCTCTCACGATTACGTCCACGAAAATTCGGCGTACTCCTCATGACGAACCAAGGAGTTCTCGTCGTAAAGTTTGGCGGCCATGCGATGAGCGATAACGATGGCGCATTTGGGCTGGGTTTAGCTGCAGCCAAAGCTCTAGGTACTCAGGTCGTCGTTGTTCATGGCGGAGGTCCACAGATTAGTGAAGCGCTCGAGAAGGCCGGGATTGAGTCAAACTTCGTAGGTGGATTTCGGTTAACGACACCTGAAATCTTTGCAATCGTCGAAGATGTACTTTCAAATCAGGTGGGTCCCGCAGTTGCGCAGACATTGACCAGCTCCGGCGTCCTAGCGCTAGCAATCTCTGGCCGCCACTCTGGAACTCTCTTTGCCAGTCGACACCTTCCATTAATTGATGGCAAGTCAACAGATTTGGGACTCGTAGGAGAGATGAAAGATGTTGATCCGACTGCAATTAATGAACTTCTCAGCAGAGGAATCACACCCGTCGTTTCACCGGTATCAAATGATGTCGAAAGCGATGGCGGGCTCAATGTGAATGCAGATATCGCAGCCGCAGCCGTTGCAGGTGCGCTGAATGCGCAAGAGTTAATCATCATGACCGATGTTCCTGGAATTTATCGGAATTGGCCTGACAAGAGTTCACTCATCTCATCTATAACCAGCGCGGAGCTGGAAGCAATCAAATCTGATTTTCAGGATGGAATGGCACCCAAGGTGCAGGCATGTCTTGACGCAATATCGGCAGGTGCAGGTGCAGTAAGGATTATTGATGGCAGGCAACCACAAGCTTTCGCAGATGCGTTAGCCCATAGCGGAGGAACACTGGTGACGTCATGAAGAGATGGAAGAATTCTCTGCAAGCGAATTATGGAACTCCGACCATCGAAGTAGTCTCAGGTAAGGGTGCGGTAGTTACTGATTCTAAAGGCGTCGAATATCTTGACTTCCTCGCCGGAATTGCAACGAACGTACTAGGCCATGCACATCCGGCGGTAGTTAAGGCGGTAACAAAGCAGATTGCAACTCTTGGGCATGTGAGTAATTTCTATGCACATTCCAATGTGATGGAGTTAGCAGAGAAACTCATTGAGATGACTGGAGAGAAATCAGCGCGAGTTTTCTTCTGTAATTCTGGTGCCGAGGCAAATGAAGCAGCTCTTAAGCTCTCACGAAAATCAGGTCGCACTCGAATTGTCGCTACCCACGGCTCCTTTCATGGCAGAACGATGGGTGCGCTCTCCTTAACTGGGCAATCAGCAAAGCGCGATCCATTTAAGCCGCTCATTAAAGACATTACTCATGTTCCGTACGGTGATATGGGCGCGATGCTTAAAAAAGTCAGCAAGAAGACTGCCATGGTGATCGTTGAACCAATCATGGGCGAAGCGGGAGTCATCGTTCCACCCCACGGCTATTTGCAGGCATTGCGTGAGCTCTGTGATGAAACCGGAACGCTGCTTGTATTTGATTGCGTTCAAACAGGCATGGGGCGTACGGGTGATTGGTTTGGTTATGAATATTCGGGGATACGCCCCGATGTAATCACTCTCGCAAAGGGGCTCGGTGGTGGATTACCACTGGGCGCAATGATTGCACTAGGCGATGCAGCCTCACTCTTTGAGGCTGGCGACCATGGATCGACCTTCGGCGGTAACCCAGTTACAACAGCAGCCGGTCTCGCTGTTATCAAGACAATTGAGAGTAAGTCGCTGCTAGAGCGAGTGAGTAAAATCGGTGTTGAGTTGATGGCAGAACTTGCACTCATTGACGGAGTGAAATCGGTTCGCGGTGCTGGTTTGTTGATTGGTATCGAATTCTCAGAACCTATCGCGAAAGAGGTTGCCGCTGCATGCCAGAAGAATGGTGTCCTAGTAAATGGAAATAGCGAAACCGTGATTCGAATCGCACCGCCTCTCATTGTTACTGACCGTCAGATTGCAACATTTATCAAAGTATTTGCAATGAGTGTTCTCAAAGTCAGGGGAGCGTAATGTCATCTGTTGCTGCACGAAGAGCTATTGCTATCAAACTCATCAAAGCCGGGAAGATTTCATCTCAAAGTGATTTGGTAAA
>WLPB01000105.1 GCA_009698975.1 Actinomycetota bacterium
AAAGAACCCTTCGGCGAAACACCTGCACGATGGGAGCGCACTGCAATCTTTGAGCGATGACCTGCTTCGCGCGCTACTCCCATGATTTCAACGATGTTCTCTTTTATTTCGGGAACTTCAAGCGCAAAGAGTTGCTTGACTAAACCAGGGTGTGAACGCGAGAGCATAATCTCAGGTCCCTTCATACCTTGCTTTACTTCAACAACGAAGCACTTGATACGTGCGCCGTGTTCATAAACTTCACCAGGAACTTGTTCTTGTGGTGGAATTCTTCCTTCGATGCGTCCCAAGTTAACATTAACCATCTTTGGATCGCGGCCCTGCTGAATAACTCCCGAGATAATGTCGCCAACAGATGCAGTGAACTCTCCAACTATCTCCGCATCATTTGTGGCTCGCATTGAGTGCTTGATCACTTGACGCGCAGTCGAAGTGATTACACGATCAAATCCTTCAGGGGCATCAACTTCCTCGGAGACACGCTCCCCCATCTCGTTGAAGACGGGAATAATAATTTGAATTTCGCCGGTTTCGCGATTGAGGCGTGCCTGCGCATAACGATTTGGTTCTGCACCTTCTTGGTAGGCAGTGAGTACGCCTGCTTCAATAGCCTGAATCAATTGTTCGAGCGGCATCTCTTTTGCGGTTGTAAGGGCAGCTAGCGCATCCATCTCTACATGCATTAGTTCTCATCCTTACGGTTGAATTCAATCTCAACAACTGCGCGTTTGATATCGCTCAATTCGACTGAAACTTCTTTGCTTACCTTCTTCTCTGCAACTTCCAAGAGAACTGAGCTCTCCGAACTTGAGGTAATACGGCCAGTCACGACATTTCCATCATTGAGTGTGACTTTAAGGAGGCGGGTCACATTCTTTGCGAAGTGACGGGGAAGAGTAAGTGGGCGGTCAATGCCTGGTGAAGTTACCTCGAGAGTAAATGGGGTTTCTCCCATAAATGCTGCTTCATCGAGCAGACCAGAGATGATTTTCGATGCGCTAGTGACTTGATCTAGATTAAGAGCAGATTCGCCATCGACGATACATGTAACAATCCGTTGATTTCCAGGAGTGACTACATGCACATCTTCCAGAAAATACCCTGCTTCCTCAACTGAAGGTGTAACTAGTTGAGCGATCTGGTCTTTGAGGGCCATCGGTCGTCCTATTCTATTGTTGTTAAGTTTTTTACTACGAGCCAAATTTAGCTTATGTAGAGCGAGTATCCAAGTCTGGCAATCAGAAGCGCGGTAACAATCAGATAGAAAGTACGGATAAAGCCAGAGCCCTTTTTTAGAGCGATATGCGAGCCGAGATAACCGCCAGCCAGGTTAGCCACTCCCAAAGCAAGTCCGAGCTTCCAAAGAATTCCGATATTGAGTCCCACGACGATGATTGAGGCAAGGTTTGTAGTCGCGTTCACAACTTTTGCAATTGCGGACGCTCCTATAAATGCGAAACCCATTATTGCAACGAGAAAAATCATCAACATCGTGCCGGTACCCGGACCGATAAGGCCATCGTAGAAACCAATGACAAATGCTGCTGCCGCGCCGATATACATCAGCTTCTGCTTAGAGTGCTTGTCCACATGAATCTTGCCGAGATCAGGCTTGATGAATGTGTAGATGAAAATGGCAATCATCATGATAAAGATTGCGCTCTTGAAACTTTGAGCAGATATTTGAGAGGCGAGAAGCGCGCCAAGGGATGCTCCAGCAAATGCTGGGATTACCATCGCCAGGAGCAAGCGCGGATCAGTCTTGATGGAGGTTCGATACTTAATTGCAGCTGTCGCCGTTCCAAAAAAGGCCGCCAGCTTTGAAGTACCTACGACTGAGACTGGATTGTTATCGGGGAGCGCAAGCAGCAGAGCTGGGGTTTGAATGAGCCCTCCCCCGCCTGCAATCGCGTCTACAAAGCCAGCGAAAAAGATTGCAAGGAAGAGCAATACCAGCGAAACGAGTGAGAGATCGTAGAACACGTTACTTAATTGAGGCTAACGTCTTCACGATTGAATCAACTGCTTTGCTAACTTCAACCTCTGACTTCTCGCCGCTCTTGCGCACGCGCAATTCAACATTTCCTTGCTCGAGCGCTTTACCTACTACAACAATTACTGGGATTCCGATGAGTTCGGCGTCTTTAAATTTCACGCCAGGGCTGGTTCCGCGACGATCGTCGAGCATGACAGAAATTCCGCGTGATTCAAGATCATTAGCAATCGTCTCAGCGGTATCAAAAACAAGATCATCTTTACCAGTAGCGACAATATGGACCTTTGCTGGAGCAATCTCAACTGGCCACGAAAGTCCTATCTCGTCATGAGTCTGTTCTGCAATGGCTGCAACCGCGCGCGATACACCGATGCCGTATGAGCCCATCGTGACAATCTGAGACTTACCGTTCTGATCTAAGACTGTGAGGTTAAGTGCTTCTGCATATTTGCGACCGAGCTGGAAAATATGGCCGATTTCAATAGCTCTATCAATAACAACGGCTGTATTGCAATCAGGACATGAGTCGCCTTCGCGAACAACTACTGCTTCGATGTAGTGATCGACGCTAAAGTCGCGACCATTGACCACATTGAGTGCATGCTTATCTTTTGCATTTGCTCCAGTCACCCACGATGTACCTGGTGCGATACGCGGGTCGGCATAAACTGTAATCCCGCTCTTCTTTGCATCTTGCGGGCCGATATATCCCTTTGCTAGCCCAGGAAACTTTGCAAAGTCTGCATCTTCAAATACTCGGATATCAGCAACGCCTGGCATATTGGCTTGAAGACGCTTGAGGTCGACTTCGCGATCTCCTGGAACAAGAACTGAGATTGCAGTTGTATCAGCCATCAGCATTACGTTTTTGAGAGTTGATGCGCCAGTAAAGCCGCCTGAGAACTTTGCATTGAGCAGCTCAACAAGTGAATCAATTGTTGGCGTATTTGGTGAATCAAAGACCTCAAGCGCTGGCGTTGAAGAAGAATCCACTGAATCGACCTTTGTTGTCATCGCTTCCACATTCGCCGCATATCCACACTTTGGGCAGAGCACATAAGTATCTTCACCCGTTGGACATGGTGCTAGAAATTCTTCTGAGGAAGAGCCACCCATTGCACCTGCCACTGCAGAGACAATGTTGTACTTCATTCCTAGGCGATCAAAGGTTTTGATGTAAGCAGCGCGGTGCTTTTGGTACGACTCAACCAAGCCTTCATCAGTGAGATCAAATGAGTATGAATCCTTCATGACAAATTCGCGGCCTCGGATAATTCCAGAGCGAGGGCGGGCTTCATCGCGATACTTTGTCTGAATTTGATAGAGCGAGAGTGGCAAATCTTTATAGGACGAGTACTCGCCCTTAACCATCAGCGTGAACATCTCTTCGTGTGTAGGTCCTAGTAGATAGTCAGTGCCTTTGCGATCTTGAAGGCGGAAGAGATCTGGGCCGTATTCGCTCCAACGATTTGTCTGCTCATAGGCATCCTTAGGCAAGAGCGCTGGGAAATGAACTTCTTGAAAGCCTGCCTTATCCATCTCTTGGCGCACAACGTTCTCGATATTGCGAAGGGTGATAACACCTAGCGGCAGCCATGAGTAGATGCCTGCTGCGATTCGGCGAATATAGCCTGCGCGCACGAGTAGACGGTGACTTGGAACCTCAGCATCTGCAGGATCATCTCGCAGCGTACGAAGAAATAAAGAAGACATTCGCAACATGGGGGCGAGCCTACCCGTTAATTAGCTGGTGACGACGGAGGGTTCGCCTGAAGGAACGCCAGCCGCGATCATCTCATCGCCTAGACGCATAGCCTCTTCGATAAGTGTCTCAACTATCTGAGATTCAGGCACAGTCTTGATGACCTTACCCTTAACAAAAATCTGACCTTTGCCATTGCCTGATGCAACGCCGAGATCTGCCTCACGCGCTTCGCCAGGACCATTTACTACGCAACCCATGACTGCAACGCGAAGTGGAACTGTCATTCCCTGTAATCCGGCCTGCACCTTCTCTGCCAATGTGTACACATCAACCTGTGCGCGACCACATGATGGGCAAGAGACGATTTCAAGTTTACGTTGGCGAAGGTTGAGTGATTCAAGAATTGAAATTCCAACCTTTATCTCTTCAACGGGAGGCGCTGAGAGTGAGACGCGAATAGTGTCTCCGATTCCTTCTGCAAGGAGAATTCCAAATGCTGTTGCAGATTTGATTGTTCCTTGAAAGATTGGACCAGCTTCGGTTACGCCAAGGTGTAGCGGGTAATCGCACTTTGCGGCAAGGATGCGATAGGCGTTGACCATTGTTACAGGATCATGGTGCTTGACTGAAATTTTAATATTGCTAAAGCCATGCTCTTCAAAGAGACCGGCTTCCCATAGCGCCGACTCTGCAAGTGCCTCGGGAGTTGCTTTGCCATACTTTGCAAGGAGGCGAGGATCAAGGGATCCGGCGTTTACGCCGATACGAATTGGAATACCAGCATCGCCAGCAGCTTTAGCAACTTCCTTTACCTTGTCATCAAATTGCTTAATGTTTCCGGGATTGACTCGCACCGCAGCACAGCCAGCATCGATTGCAGCAAAGATGTACTTGGGTTGAAAGTGAATATCTGCAATTACTGGAATCTGAGACTTCTTTGCAATCTGGGCAAGTGCGTCGGCATCATCTTGTGAGGGAACTGCAACGCGAAC
>WLPB01000106.1 GCA_009698975.1 Actinomycetota bacterium
CACAAAGATCGAGATGATGAATGTGGAGAAACCGATGCTCCATCCACTCTTTATTGAGACGCCTTCTGCGAAGACCGTCCAAGGCGCATTACCGATACTTCCCTGAATGAGAAGCGAGTCTCCCAAGCCAAATATTGCTAAACCAAAGAAGAGGATTGCAACGCGTGAATAATTGAGCTGCCATCGATGTTCGGCGCGCCACGGAGTAACTGGAATAGTTTTATGTGGCGCCAGGAATCGAGTAATGCTCCCTAAGTTCATATGCCGGAGTCTATAGATGCTTCCTCTATAGTGTGCAGATGTTCATCGGAGCGGGAACTTTAATTAATTTGGCAGCTATCGTTGCTGGCGCTTCACTCGGGGTTTTAGCAGGTGGCCGTCTCAAAAGCGCAACACAGAAATCAATCACTGATGTTCTGGGTCTGATCACAGCTCTTGGTGCTGTCAGTGCACTGATGCCACTCTGGTCTTCAGATTTTACAAAGGAGCTGCCAGACGGCGCCCCGCTGCTCACAATATTGGTAACGATGCTTCTCGGCGCTCTTATTGGCCATGCTCTCAATATTGAATCACGGCTTGATAATTTTGGAGAGGCCCTTCGTAAGCGATTTAAGGCATCCAACGAAAGTCCTTTTCTAGAAGGCTTCGTAACGGCATCACTTCTCTTTGTCATTGGACCTTTAGCGATATTAGGAAGCATCAGTGATGGCGCTTCGCAAGGTATTGATCAACTGATTCTTAAATCCTCACTCGACTTCTTTGCCTCAATGGCATTCGCTTCGACCCTGGGTTGGGGAGTGGCCGCATCAATCATTCCACTGGCAATGTATCAAGGTGCGTGGACTGTGATTGGCTACTTTGCCGGAAATGTTTTAGAGCCTTATCAGATAGATGCGATGACAATCTGTGGAGGGCTGATGTTGATTTCTATTGCTCTGCGACTTTTGGATATCAAGAAGATTGCTGTAGGAAACTTACTACCGGCCTTGTTCCTCGCACCGATAATCGTGACGATAGTGCACAATCTTTAGAGAAGAAAGGGAAGTTTAAGAACCTTCGCCGAAGGGGAGAGCATCGGTTGAAATATGTCCGGCTCTAGAAACCCGCGCGGTTACATTTCGCATATGGTGGCGACGGCAGAGCACTTCGTAAGCAACTTCATTCTCCTTTGAGACATCACCGACAACTACTTGTTCGCCCTCGGTAACCATTACGCCGCTTATCGTTCGAGCATTATGGGTAGCTCTCGAGCCACACCAACAGAGCGCTTCAACCTGCAAGGTGTTCACTCGATCAGCGAGCTCTACTAATCGGGCGGAGCCTGGGAATAACTTTGTTCGAAAGTCGGCAAGAATTCCGAAGGCGTAAACATCTATGCCGAGACCATCAACAATTTGGGCAAGTGAATCAATCTGCTCAGGCTGATAGAACTGTGCTTCATCGCAAATGATGTAATCAATGCGATCGCCCATGGATAACTTATCGAGGACATACTTATGTAAATCAAAATCTGGAAGAACTTCGATTGCGGGAGATTGCAGACCTAAACGAGATGAAATCACACCACTGCCGGCTCGATCGTGACTGGTGAAGATAATTCCGCCTCGTCCGCGACTCTGATGGTTGTGGGCAGTCTGCAAGGCGAGCGTAGATTTTCCGCTATCCATTGTTCCGCAGTAGTAAATCAGCTCAGCCATGGCCCGTATCTTGCCATCTCGTGACCTTAAAGTACGCCAATTCGCTTGAGCGCTGTAATCAGGTTTGGGGCCAGATGCTTACTCATCGCAATGGTTAAGTGAGAGTGGTCACGATAAGTCACTATTCCGTCGATAAGGGCGGGACAGGTTCGCTCACATAGCCAAGGAGTTGGATCAATGCCGATGAGTCCTTCGGCAACTCTCGGATTCACTTTCGTTGCGCCATCGCAAATGGGGCCAAGAGCTGCAGCTAGGCAATCTGGTACCTCTACTTTGCGCATCGGTGTGTCAGAAATATAGATCGGATACTGAGTCAACGATTTGATTCGTTGGTAGAGAATGCTCTCGCCCTTCAACCACCAAGAGAGGCCATCCTTATTTGAATTTGGTTCTGTCGCGGCTTGAGAACCAGTGGCGATTACTGCCAAGGGCTTGATTGTCGCGATGCGTGCAATCGAGGCGTCACGAAATGCTTGGCATTCAGCAATCTGGTACTGGCCATCGACCTCCTTGATGACCTCAGCTGATGGGCAAGCAGACTTCGTGAGACTGACTATCTTTAATTGATTTTCCCGTCCAATAAGGTCAAGTGCTGGCAGCCAGTGAGATGCATGGGAGTCTCCATAGAGAACGATGGTGCGTGTGCTCGTAAGGTCGCCATACTCACAAATCGGGGAGACCGTCTGCCCTAATTTAAGGTGACATCCATCTGCATAGTTATTCCATTTAGCTTTGATCTCATCCAGTGAGTATTTTCCACCATCGGCAATCGTGATGGTATTGCTGTATGAGGAGAATATTGCGGCACCCGCTAATACCAAGGAGAGCGTAGAAACGATGGTTACTCTGAAGGTAAGTTGATTGTTCCATCTCTTATAGCGCAAAGGTTCTTCGACGAAGCGATGCGTAAGGTCGGCAAGTAGCACCGTTAGCGAAAGCAAGAGAAACTTCTCTATCAGTGAGAGTGGTCGAGCCCAATAAATTGAAGGAATAACCAGGACCGGCCAGTGCCAGAGATAGAGCGGATAAGAGATCTCACCCAACCACTGGACTATCCTGCTCTTTCCGACTCCGTTGAATAAGGGTGGCCATTTTTGTGAAGAGAGAATCAATAGCGTCGTTGCGAGCACCGGAGCAATCGCAGCGGTGCCAGGAAAGGGGGTCTGCTCATTGAATCTGAGAGTCGCGAAGAGCAGACCGATTCCACCCGCTAGAGCGAGTTGAGGTTTTGCAAATTTATCAAATGGAAGAAAAACCAGAAGCGCACCTGCTGCTAACTCCCAGGCTCTAGTTGGCAAGATATAGAAGGACCAAATAGGAGATGCAGCAGTGAGATATAGCGAGTAGATAAATGAGAGAAAGCCAATCAGGGATATTCCGAGGATAAGTCCTCGACGTTTTCCTATCTTAAAGAGAAGGAGAAGAGTGAGAGGCCAGAACAGGTAGAACTGTTCTTCAACTGCGAGTGACCAGAAGTGAATAAAGGGCGATGGCGTTGAATTGAGGTTTTGATAATCGTTATTCCACAGGGCGAATAGGAAATTTGAGATATAAGTTGAGGCTGCAATCAGATCTTTTCCGAAGCTCTCTCGCATCGAAGAGGGCAGCAGTATCCAACCCACAATTCCAGTAGTAATTATGACTACAAATGATGAGGGAAGTAATCTCCGGAATCGGCGGGCATAGAAAGCGCTAAGCGCAACTGTTCTACTATTACTGAGTTCGCGAACCAGTAGCCCCGTAATCAAATATCCAGAGATGACATAAAAGATGTCTACGCCGATATATCCGCCAGGTATCCAATCGGCGTGATAGATCAAGACCAAAAGTGCGGCCAGGGCACGCAAAGCTTGTATCTGAGGGATTCGTGTAGAGCTCTTCATCACGAGAGGAGGGTATGAATTCTAATCTCTGGATACTCTTCTGAAATCTTGGCGCGACCTTCAAGAACTGAGATCTCACTCAAGAGCGCAACGTCAGTAACTCTCGCTCCAGTTTCTGCAACGAGCGCTATCGCCGCCAGCAGAGTTCCGCCCGTAGCCAAAACATCATCGACCAGAAGAACTCTTTGCCCAGGTTTGAAGGCATCGATATGTATCTCAATCTCAGCAGTTCCATACTCCAGGGAGTATTCGCGGGAGATTACAGTGTGAGGCAGTTTGCCTTTCTTGCGAATCGGAACGAAAGGTAATTTCTTATCTATTGCAATGGCGCTGCCGAGAATGAATCCACGGGCTTCGATACCAGCAACTGCATCGTGTGAGAACTCTGATGCGCTCATAGCGGTGACGACTGCCGCAAAGGCGTGAGCGTCGCCGAGGAGCGGAGTAATGTCCTGAAAGAGAATTCCCTCAGAAGGGTAATCCTTGATATACCGAATGAGGGAGAGAGCCTCGTTAATACTCTTCATAGCTGCTCACCTTACTTACTGTGTGTCCGAAAGGGGACTTGAACCCCTAATCCCTTGCGAGAACTAGCACCTCAAGCTAGCGCGTCTGCCAATTCCGCCACCCGGACGAGTGTTCTCGATCGTATAGGCCGGAGCTTAATCGATGAGATGGTTTAACTGGGCGAGGATAGCAATGCTGGGGCTTGCACGCAAAAGCCCGTCAATTGGGAGAGAATGGCGCTATGACCAACGACCTTTTAGAACTCCAACGCGAGGCAGTCTCAATCTGCCAGGACCTTATTCGTATCCCATCCGTCAACTTTGGCGATGGTAAAGGCGATGAGAAAGCGGTAGCAGAGTACGTAGTCGCGTCATTAGCAGAAGTTGGAATCACCGCAACTATCTATGAATCTGCACCGAATAGATGCAATGTGATCGCTCGTATTGAAGGTTCTGACACTTCACGCCCCGGTCTAGTGGTTCATGGTCATCTTGATGTTGTTCCCGCAAACGCTGATGATTGGAGCGTTGACCCATTCGGTGGAGAGATTAAAGATGGCGCAATCTGGGGTCGCGGCGCGGTA
>WLPB01000107.1 GCA_009698975.1 Actinomycetota bacterium
CTCCCCCGCTACGGGTCTTCAGCTCAGTAAATGCTAAGTACTTACCCCTATTTGCCGCCGAAATACCACTTGATGCATCCATCGATAGATCGCGAACATGGAGCTCGTAGATAACCGCATCTGTTGCTTTGCCGCTAAATGATGGCTTCTTCGTATTCCAATTGGCTGGGTTTGTCTTCGCAAGATTAACGACTACGCCTCGTTCGCCATTAATTGTGGTCGCACGTACATAAGGGTCAACTGCTTCGTTTGTTTTATCTTCAAGCTTGACACGGTAGTTATAAATGAGACCGTCTTTATCGCCAGTAAGTGTTGTGACCCACGTTCCATTGAGATCTGCCGTCATGGCAATTTCAGTACCTGAAGCAGCCGGAGAAACTGCGCTTTCATATGTCACAAGTGCTACTGACTTTGCAGTAGGCGCCCACACGCGAAACTTCGTTGCCGCTGCTAAATAAGTGTTTCCAAGATCTTTACCTGTGTAGGTGTACTTAGAAATGAAATCTGAGGATTCGTACAACTTTGCCAGTTTATTTCCGACAGGAACTGGCGCTGCTGTCGTTGGAAGTTCATAGTAAATTGTTGGATCTGCCTGACGAAGCCAAATTTCGGTTACGCCATTTGCGCCAAATTTGGTGATGAAGCGATCATCAGGAATATCTTTTGATGACCACTCTCCCTTTCGGACAATAATTCCCAAATTATCAAACTTGTCCATACCCGTGATGTCTAGTGTGACCACTTTTCCGTATGCATCATCACCAGTGAATGTGACACCAGCTTTGTTCACATCAACATCTGTACCGGTGAGCAGATTCTTCCAAATCCAAAGATTCCACGAGGTGTAGTCGGCATCGGTGCGCTGATAGTGCACCGTGAGCTTAATTGTCTCTGGATTAGCCGCGCTCGAAACGGTAGGCAGGCCGATGGCCAGGATTGCAAGGATTGCCGATAGGGCTATGACGCTACGGGATTTAATTCGCATGATGGAAGGATATTGGCAGGAAGTAACTTTGGCTAAGAGGCGTAGCGGTAATTCCGACTGGTCTTCCTGATCTGTTCACCCTTAATCTCAATTATTATCGGGCTATGAAGAACTGGCGTCTGCTACTTGCTATCGCCTCTGGAATCGCTGCCGTGATTACGCTTGTAACATCGATACCCCCTTCAGAAGCGGTTTTCGGGGGAACTTCGGCGGTGGGTGATAAGAGGGTGGTTTCTCTACTCTCGGGACAGAACGTACTTCGTTCAGGTTGTAGTGGTGTCCTCATGTCAGAGCGAATCGTGATCTCGGCGGCACATTGCCTCGGTAATCCAGGAAAAACCTATACGAGTGAAGTCTATGAGCCGCAAAACCTTTGGGTCGCTCAGCCAGGTGCAGATTTAAATGTTGATGATCACTCAACGCGTGTTCGGGTGGCCCGAGTGATTCTGACAAATGGTTATGACAACACTTGGAAACCCCAGGAAAACAATATTGCAACTCAGAAAGATGATATTGCTTTCCTCTTTCTGGAGAAGATCCTTGTAGCTGGCGTAACTTCTGAGATTGCTTCAATGGAAGATATTGCAACAATCAAAGCTAATCGGCTCTTCTTTACACATATCGGTTATGGGCTTAAAGATGTTGGCACCGCAGATGGAAAGCCGTATTTAACGACTTTAAGATCTTATATGCAGGGTTCTGCGAGATATCCAAATAATCCATCTCTTGATCGAAATACAGTAACCTCGGAAGAGACGATGCAGAGTGCTCTTTGCGGCGGTGACTCTGGGAGCCCTTGGTATGCAACAGTAAATGGTGTTGAAAAGCTTGTGGCAGTCACTGTTGCTGCAAGCGGATGTCAATCAACGGGTGGTGGCACTGGGGGCACTTTAGGAACTGCAATCTATCCATATCTCTCGATGATGAAGGCGCAATGGGCAATCTTTCTTAAAGAGTACGTTGTTCCATCTCAGCCGCTACAAGTTCTCCCCATCAATACATCTCTCCCACTTATTCAACGATCAGAAGGCTGTGATGCAACCAATCTCGGCGCTCTGCAAATACTTGAGAACGGTCAATGGCGAGATTTCATGTTGGCTCAAGGGTGGGCTCGTGTAGCAAATTGTCCTTCAACACATCCATTTCAGCCTTGGGTCCGAGCGTCAATTCCGGAAAACACTGAAATTCGTTGGAGACTATGGGCGACAGGCGCGTGGGAAGTATTTACACCACCATACAAATATCGCCCCTCGAATGCATTCGGGACACCTACTCCTTCACCAACTAAGGCATCAGTGCCTTTAACTTTAACGCCATTGACAAACGTACCTCGCGTTCAACCAACTTTGCCTGTGAAAACGGTAACGACTATTCGATGCAAAAAAGGGCTGCTCGTTAAATCAGTCAAAGGCCTGAATCCTGTATGCCCTAAAGGCTTTACGAGAATTAAGTCTTAAATCAGAGCGGGCCATTTCCGGTCAACCAAATAGCGCCGTAGATAAAAGAGATGAGCACAATTCCCGCCAGAACAAATTTTTGATTCCCTCTTCGCCCCTTATTTAAGTGAATTGCGATAGGAATTAAAAGCGGAAATGCCGGCAATAAGTACCGAGGTTTTGATCCAAAATATCCTGAAGTCGTAAGTGAGAGTGAGACAAGAATTACTGTGTATAGGAAGAGTGGCGTCGGCAGCGATTTACGCCAAAGGCTCCACAGCAAAACTATCAGTGTGGAAATTGCAAGGAGAATGAGGAGACCTACTATTGGTTGACCATCTTTAAAGAAGTCAGTAATCCAAGCTACGAATGCCTGGCCACCGTCGAAACCATTACCCCAACCGTCAGTGACTATGAAATATGAGCTCCAGCCATCAAGTTGAGTTCCAACCCAATATATATAGCCAATCATCCCCAGCGGCGCAATCAGTAATGCAACGAGTGCACTCTTATCTCCCCGACGTTTTTGAAGTTCTATGAGCGCGCCAGCCATAACAGCAACAACAATTGCTATTGCAGTTGGTCGCGTCAGACCTGAGAGCAAGGCAAGCGCACCGGCAAGAATCCACTGGCGTTTTAGTGTGAAATAAAGCGCCCACGCTGCGAGTGCCGTAAAGAGTGATTCGCTATAAGCAAGCGTCTGAACAGCAGCTATAGGAAGAGCAGCCCAAATGATTACTGTGTAGAACGCGACTTTTGATCCAATAGTTCGCTCGACAACTAAGAAGATTCCGAGCGCAGCGACAATCGAGGAGAGCGCGCTAATCACAACTCCGCTATTGATATAGCTCAGCGAAGTAACTTCATGTACCCAGCGTTCGATGTAAGGATATAAAGGAAAGAATGCGTAATCCGAGAGAGTGCGGCCGTCACTCGTTGTTACGGTGTACCCGTAACCATCTTGGGCAATTCTGCGATACCACTGGGCATCCCATCTAGAGAAAATCTTGGTGAGAGAGCTCCCCTTAGAATCGGCGGTAATCGCGAGAGTCAGGAGAGCAATGGCTTTAATCGCAATAAATGCAGCCAGAACCTTTGCCTTCATAGATTCAGATTAGCCCAAAAGGCCCTATCTTTAGCCTATGAGAGCGATACAGATAACTGAATTCGGCGGACCTGAAGTCTTAAACCTTATTGAAATGGCAGACCCGGTTGCAGGAGAGAATGAAATACTTCTCGAGATCAGCGCGATAGGTGTTAATTACGCGGATACGCATCAAACTGAAAATAGCTATCTCTCTGCACAATCTCTCCCACTCATCCCTGGAGTCGAGATCGTTGGAAGTAACGATGGGAAGCGTTATCTCGCACTCGCGATATCAGGTGGCTATGCCGAACGCGCGGCTGTGCATAAAGGAATGGTCTTCCCAATTCCTGAAGGCGTCTCTGATGAAGATGCACTAGCTCTATTGGTGCAGGGAACTACAGCTTGGCATCTCCTTAAAACTATGAGCCATCTTCGCGCAGGTGAATCTGTAGTTATTCACGCAGCAGCTGGTGGTGTTGGAACTTTAGCAATTCAACTTGCAAAGCTCTGGGGCGCACATGTCATTGCAGTGACTTCAAGTGAGGAGAAGTCTGCACTTGCTCTCTCACTGGGAGCAGATGCCGTGGTAGATGCAAAATCTGAAAATCTCTCAGATGCACTCAAAGCTGCAAACGGTGGAAAGCGCGTAGATATCATCCTTGAAATGGTTGGCGGAAGTACCTTTGATGAGAGCGTAAAAGCACTTGCTCACTTTGGACGTCTCATCACATTTGGAATGGCTTCGCGTACCGCGCCGACACCTATACATCCAGGCGCGCTCATGCATGGATCTAAGACAATCGCAGGATTCTGGCTCAATAATTGTTTCGGAAAGCCACATTTGTTCAATGCCGTTTTGGAAGAGCTCTTTGCTCTCATACTTCAGGGAGATCTCAAACCAGTTATTGGCGGGGTCTATCCACTTGATCAAGCAGGCGATGCCCATCGCGCCATGTTGGCGCGTGGGACCGTCGGCAAGATTGTGCTTAAGCCTTAGTTAGCGACGACCGCGGCCTCCGCCACGATTTCCGCCACGATAGCCGCGGC
>WLPB01000108.1 GCA_009698975.1 Actinomycetota bacterium
CTGCCATCGAGTCGAGTAGTAAAGAATTCTGGATGCTCTGCTACCCACGGATGATCCGGTGATGCTTGTAGCGCGAAGTCGAGTGCGATAGAAATTCCTGACTTCTTTGCGACGGCGAGAAAATCTTGGAAATCTTTCATGGTGCCAAGAGCTGAGTTGATAGCCATATGACCACCATCTTTATTACCGATTGCCCAAGGAACTCCAGGATCAGATTCGGTGGGAGTAAGAGTGTTATTGCGTCCCTTGCGATGCGAAGATCCAATCGGATGAATGGGTGGCAGATAAATTACATCGAATCCCATTGCAGCTACCGCAGGAATTCTCTTTGCAGCGGTGGCAAATGTGCCACTTGTAATACTGCCATCCTTATGTGCGATTGCGCCTTCACTTCGTGGGAAGAATTCATACCAAGCGCCAACGAGAGCTCGAGGATGATCTGCGCGAATGGGAAATTTCTCGCTTATTTGCGCCATTCGACGAATGGGATGCGCAGTGAAGTAGCTGCGAATCTCAGGTGTAGCTGCGAGATCAAATTTAGCTTCAGGGGAGAGCTTCTTATCGTTGAGGGCAGCTAAGCCGTTCTTGAGCAGAGACTTTGCAGATGGTTCGTGTGCAATCACCTCTTCAAAGAGTGCGGCACCAATTAAACACATTAACTCGCTATCAACTTTAGCCGCAATCTTTACTTCGGCATCATGGAGCCATGTTGCGAGAGGATTGTCATAGCTTTCGATGGCATAAGTAAAGTCACCACGTCCTGGAATTATGATTTCTGCGCTATAGCGATCTCCGCCTTGCCACAATTGACTCATCACTGATCGAGAAAATTCGCGACCGGATGAGTCAAAGAGGATTACATCTGCACCGAGCGCATCATGGCCTTCACGAAAGATCGTGGCAGAGACTGTGATTGCCTCATGCGGAATAGCCTTAACAGGAACATATTCTCCCCCGAGATAGATTGCGGGGGAGATATCAGTTACTGGGATTCGATTAATCAGCCTGAACCTTCGGTATTGCCTGCATCTGCCGCGGTGACATCATCGATACGATACTTTGAAATCGCATCGCTGACTAGAGATTCCTTAATCTCTCCCGCCTTAGCAAGCTGCGCCAGGGTTGCCACCACGATTGATTCGGCATCAACCTTGAAGTGGCGACGAAGCGCTCCGCGAGTATCTGAAAGTCCAAAGCCATCTGTTCCGAGTGAGTAGAAATCATTAGGAACCCATGGAGCAATTTGATCTTGGACAGCGCGCATAAAGTCAGAGACTGCAACAACTGGACCTTCGCTACCGGCAAGCTTTTGTGTGATGTATGCGCTCTTCTTCTGACGGGGATGGAGAAGATTATGGCTATCAACAGCGAGACCATCACGGCGAAGTTCGTTCCATGATGTTACTGACCAGACAGAGGCCGAGACTCCCCAATCCTGAGCAAGAAGATGCTGAGCCTTGAGCGCCCAATTAACGCCTACTCCTGATGCGAGAATCTGAGCGTTCTTCTTGCGCTGCTTCTTGCCAGGTGCAAGAAGATATATTCCACGAAGTAAGCCATCTACATCAAGATTATTTGGCTCTGCTGGTTGAACGTATGGCTCGTTGTAGATAGTGAGGTAGTAATAGATGTTCTCGCTATTTTCGCCGTACATACGACGGAGTCCATCTTTAAAGATGTGACCAAGCTCGTATGCAAATGCTGGATCGTATGAAACAACGGCTGGGTTAGTCGCAGCTAATAGATGAGAATGCCCATCTTCATGCTGGAGTCCTTCTCCATTAAGTGTTGTTCGTCCAGCGGTTGCGCCCAATACAAAGCCTCGCACCAATTGATCGGCAGCAGCCCAGAATGCATCTCCGGTGCGCTGGAATCCAAACATTGAGTAGAAGATATAGAGCGGAATCATTGGTTCATCATGCGTGGAGTATGAAGATCCAACTGCAGTAAATGATGCGACAGAACCTGCTTCGTTAATACCTTCGTGAAGAATCTGACCTGATGTTGACTCTTTATAGGAGAGAAGTAGATCGCGATCGACCGCTGTGTATTGCTGACCATGAGGTGAGTAAATCTTCAGTGATGGGAACAATGAATCGAGACCGAATGTGCGAGCCTCATCAGGAATAATTGGAACGAGACGCTTTCCGATTCCCTCGTCCTTAACGAGATCTTTGAGCATGCGAACAAATGCCATCGTTGTTGCAATCTCTTGCTGACCTGAACCACGGCGTACTGATTCATAGACGCTATCAGGTGGCATCGGTAGTGGTTTAGAAGCCATGCGACGACGAGGAACAGTGCCACCGAGTTCTGCGCGACGTTCAGCCAAGTACTTAGCTTCCACTGAATCAGCCGCTGGCTTGTAGTAAGCCGGTGTGTACTTATCAAGTGCGCTATCTGGAAGTGGAATCTGAAGACGATCACGGAATTCTGTAATATCTTCGAGAGTCATTTTCTTCATCTGGTGCGTCGAGTTACGCGCTTCGAAGTGCGAACCAAGTGTCCAGCCCTTTACTGTCTTTGCAAGAATGACAGTTGGCTTTCCGTTCTTTGCAGTAGCTGCAAGATAAGCAGCATAAAGCTTGCGGTAATCATGGCCACCACGTTTAAGGTTCCAAATATCGTCATCAGAGTAATTAGCAACCATCGCAGCTGTGCGTGGATCCTTGTTGAAGAAGTGCTCTCGTACATATGCGCCAGATTCGCTCTTAAAGGTCTGATAATCACCATCGAGAGTGGTGTTCATAATGTTAACAAGTGCGCCTTCACGATCTTGTGCCAGAAGTGGATCCCAGCCACGGCCCCAAACCACCTTGATAACGTTCCATCCGGCGCCACCGAAGATTGATTCGAGCTCTTGAATAATCTTGCCGTTTCCGCGGACTGGTCCATCGAGACGTTGCAAATTACAGTTAACAACAAATGTGAGGTTATCTAACTTCTCACGAGATGCGAGACCGATTGCACCGATTGTGTCAACCTCATCCATTTCGCCATCGCCAAGAAATGCCCAGACATTCTGGTCAGAGGTATCTTTTATTCCGCGGTTGTGCAGATAGCGGTTATAGCGTGCTTGATAAATTGCATTGATTGGACCAATACCCATTGAAACTGTTGGGAATTGCCAGAAGTCAGGCATCAAACGCGGATGTGGATATGACGATAACCCGCCACCTGGATGTGAAAGTTCTTGACGGAAACCGTCGAGTTGATTTTCGTTGAAGCGACCTTCAAGGAATGCGCGTGAATACATTCCGGGACTTGCATGTCCTTGGAAGAAAATTTGGTCTCCGCCACCTGCGTGATCTTGTCCGCGGAAGAAGTGGTTAAATCCAACTTCATACAATGAAGCCGATGATGCATACGTTGAAATATGTCCGCCGACACCTACGCCGGGGCGTTGTGCACGGTGTACCAACATCGCAGCATTCCAACGAACGTAAGAACGGATGCGACGTTCGATATCTTCATCGCCAGGAAATTGTGGTTCTTGCTCTGGAGTAATCGTGTTGATGTAATCTGTTGTACGAAGATCTGAGATTGGAACATTGCGTTCATGTGCACGGCGAAGAAGTGCAAGCATTAAGAAACGCGCGCGAACTGGACCAGCTGCTGCCAGTGCTGCATCGAGGGATTGTTGCCATTCGAGAGTCTCGGCGGGGTCGGTATCCACCAATTGATTGAGAAGGTAATCCGCTTGGCCCTGGAAATCGCTCATGGAGCCTATTCTCGCGCCAAAGGCGGTGAGAGGCAAAATACCACCGCGTAAATCCCAATACTTGCGAAAAACCCTTGCCATTTTCCGTGATATCGACTGGACTTAGCCTGTGTCACAACGAATGGCCTTTGAGGCTGGAGAGCTGATTTTAGAAATCGGGCGAAGCCTCGATTCCGATAGCGCGCTCCGCGACCAGATTGCCCAAATAACCGGAAATCCCCTGGTAGAAGATGAGACCGATGAGGTCGTCGACGGGGTGATTATGTGGTGGCGCGAAGGAGATGGAGATCTCGAAGATGAACTTGTCGATGCTCTTCGTTATTTAAGCGAGAGCGGATCGATTTGGCTGCTCACACCTAAAGCCGGCCGTAGCGGCCATGTCGAACCCAGCGATATTCAAAGCGCGGCTCCCAATGTTGGCCTCTCTCAGACCTCAACAATTTCGGTAGCTCAAGATTGGAGCGCGACTCATCTCGTGGCGAGAAAGAGCGTAAAGAGATAGAACGCGATAGATTCGCCCGCATGAGCATCGTTATCGGAAGTCCAGCACCAGCATTTGAATTATCAGATCAACATGGCAATAAAGTTTCACTCGCTTCTTTTAAGGGCGAGAAGAACGTTGTCCTACTCTTCTATCCATTCGCATTTACCGGAACATGTACTGGTGAACTCTGTGCGTTGCGCGATGATCTCTCGCAATTTCAAAACGATGATGTACAACTCTTAGCTGTTTCATGCGATTCAATGTTTACCCAACGCATCTTTGCTGAAAAAGAGGGATACGAATTCCCAGTACTCGCAGATTTCTGGCC
>WLPB01000109.1 GCA_009698975.1 Actinomycetota bacterium
GCTGGTAATTGCAAGGATTTCATCGCTATCAATTAATACAAGTGCAGAGACGAGAGTTCCTCGAGAGTCCTCATCAATCTTTGCCGCCTTGATGCCGATTCCGCCGCGACCTTGAAGACGATACTCCTCGATTGGAGTCTTCTTTCCGTAGCCACCATCTGTTGCGGTGAAGACAAATGAATTCTCGCCATCAACCCGTGACATTGTCAGAAGTTCATCACCGGCACGGAACTTCATTCCGATTACACCTGATGTAGATCGACCCATTGGACGCAGTGATTCGTCATCACAGACAAATCGCACCGACATTGCCTTGCGTGAGACCAACAAAATCTCATCGCCATTGGCAGCCAAAGTTGCAGAAACAACTTCATCATCGCCCTTGAGGTTGATTGCAATAAGCCCTCCTGTGCGTGGTGAGTCATATTCAGTCAACGCCGTCTTCTTCATCAAACCACCTTTAGTGGCAAGAATGAGGAATGGTGCAGCGTTGTAATCTTTAAAGGAGAGAACTTGTGCAATCTTCTCCTCCGGCCTAAATGCCAAGAGGTTGGCGACATGCTGTCCGCGTGCATCGCGTCCGGCATCAGGAAGCTCGTGCACCTTTGCGCGATAGACGCGACCTTGATTGGTAAAGAAGAGCAGCCAGTCGTGGGTAGATGCAATGAAGAAGTGGTCTACAACATCATCTTGTTTGAGTGATGCGCCCTTTACTCCGCGGCCACCGCGACGTTGTGATTTATAGAGATCGGCAGTTGTGCGCTTTGAGTATCCGCCACGAGTAATTGTGACAACTACATCGTGATCTGGAATTAAATCTTCCGCAGAGAAATCACCTTCACTCGCTACTAGCTGAGTTCGGCGATCATCACCGTACTTGGTGATCACATCTGAAAGCTCTGTCTTGATAATTTCGCGTTGCTTCGCCTCTGATGCCAAAATCGCATTGAGTTCGATGATGTCAGCCATTAGGCCTTCGTATTCATCATTTATCTTCTGTCGTTCCAAAGCTGCGATACGACGCAATTGCATATCTAAGATTGCATTTGCCTGTACTTCATCAACATCGAGCAACTTCATCAAACCGGTACGCGCCTCTTCAGGTGTCTTAGAGGCGCGAATAAGTGCGATTACTGCATCGAGTGCGTCAAGTGCCTTGAGATAACCCTTAAGGATATGGGCGCGCTTCTCTTTTTCGACAAGGCGGAATTTGGTGCGTCGGACAATAACTTCGATCTGGTGGTCGATGTAGTACTTTATGAATTCATCGAGGCGCAGCGTACGAGGCACGCCATCTACGAGTGCCAACATATTTGCGCCAAAAGTATCTTGAAGCTGTGTCTGTTTATAAAGGTTATTAAGGATTACCTTAGGGATAGCGCTCGATTGTAAGACGATGACAAGGCGTTGGCCAAGGCGCTCGTTACCTTCATCGCGAACATCTGCGATGCCCTTGATTTTGCCATCTTTAACGAGTTCAGCAATCTTGAGCGCTAAATTATCTGGGTTCACTTGGTATGGAAGTTCAGTGACAACAAGACAAGTGCGCTTATTAATCTCTTCCACGTTCACAACTGCGCGCATCGTGATTGAACCACGACCGGTGCGATAAGCCTCTTCGATTCCGCCACGACCGACGATGAGGGCCTTCGTTGGGAAATCTGGTCCTTTAACAACCGTTAGCAAATGTGCCAGAAGTTCTTCGGTTGGCTGATCTGGGTGTTCAAGTGTGTAGATAACTGCTTCGCCGATTTCGCGCAGATTGTGCGGCGGAATATTTGTTGCCATACCCACTGCGATACCGGCAGAGCCATTAACAAGAAGGTTGGGAAAACGAGCGGGCAATACATCTGGCTCTTGTGAGCGACCATCGTAGTTAGGCGAGAAATTGACGGTATCTTCATCGATATCGCGCATCATCTCCATCGCAAGTGGCGCTAAACGAGCCTCGGTATAACGCATCGCAGCAGCAGGATCGTTGCCGGGAGAACCGAAGTTTCCGTTGCCATCAACTAACGGATAGCGAAGCGACCAAGGCTGAGCCAAACGAACTACAGAGTCGTAAATCGCAGTGTCACCGTGTGGATGGTAATTACCCATGACATCACCGACGATGCGAGAAGATTTGTAATAACCCTTATCTGGGCGGTAACCAGCATCGAACATCGCATATAAAACGCGACGGTGTACTGGTTTTAGTCCGTCACGGATATCTGGAAGTGCGCGACCGACAATAACTGACATTGCATAATCGAGATAGCTGCGCGCCATTTCAACTTGTAGGTCAACGGTCTCAATGCGGTCATATGTTGCTCCGCTTGAGTCAGGTGCTGTTATTTTCTCATCACTCATTAGATATCCAAGAACCTAACATCCTTAGCATTGCGCTGAATAAATGCGCGGCGCTTTTCGACATCTTCACCCATTAAGACAGAGAACAAATCATCGGCAGCAACAGCATCATCGAGGGTCACGCGGACCAGTACGCGATGGTCTGGATCCATCGTTGTATCCCATAGCTCTTTCGCGGGCATCTCACCGAGACCCTTAAAGCGCTGGATACCGTCTTCCTTTGGAATGCGCTTACCGACATCAATTCCATCTTTAATCATTGCATCGCGTTCGCGATCGCTAAATGCATATTGCACAGGCTCCTTGCCACCCCACTTGAGTTTATAGAGAGGCGGTTGCGCGAAGTAGACGAATCCATTTTCGATCAGTGGGCGCATAAAGCGGAAAAGTAAGGTGAGTAGCAATGTACGGATGTGCTGTCCATCAACGTCGGCATCTGCCATCAAAATAATCTTGTGGTAGCGTAACTTTGCGATATCGAAATCATCATGCACGCCAGTACCAAGGGCAGTAATCAGCGCCTGTACTTCGTTGTTCTGCAGGACGCGATCAATGCGCGCCTTTTCGACGTTAAGAATTTTTCCGCGGATAGGAAGCACAGCTTGGTTACGTGAGTCACGGCCACCCTTTGTAGAGCCTCCCGCAGAGTCACCTTCGACGATATAGAGCTCGCACTTAGCTGGATCAGTCCACTGACAATCTGCAAGCTTGCCGGGCATTCCGCGACCTTCTAGTAATCCTTTGCGATTACGCGCTAAATCCCGTGCTTTGCGTGCTGCAACGCGAGCAGATGCGGCATCGATTGACTTACGAATAATGTCTTTGCCTTCTTGTGGATTCTGCTCGAACCAGGCTGTTAGCTGTTCATTAACAATTTTTTGAGTAAAGGACTTTGCTTCAGTGTTTCCAAGTTTTGTCTTTGTCTGTCCTTCAAACTGCGGCTCACCTAATTTTATTGAAACAATTGCAGTCAAACCTTCACGAACATCATCTCCGGTAAGGCGATCTTCCTTCTTCTTAATAAGGTTCTGATCTTCAGCAAATTTATTTACAACTGATGTCAGCGCGGTACGGAAACCTTCTTCGTGGGTTCCACCTTCGTGGGTGTGAATCGTATTGGCAAATGTATAGACAGATTCAGAGAATCCTTGGTTCCACTGCATCGATACTTCGAGTGAGAGCTTGGCTTTCTTATCCTCAGATTCGATTGCAATTACCGACTTATGGAGCTCACCACGAGTTGAATTAAGGTGCTTTACAAAGTCAGTGATTCCGCCCGCGTATTGGTATCGAACTGCGAGCTGCTCGCCCTTTTCATCAACGTGGCCATCGCGCATATCGGTAAGAACCAAGATGAGGCCCTTATTAAGAAATGCCATTTCGCGAAAACGTGTGGAGAGAACTTCAAAAGAGAAGTCGACTGTTTCAAATATTTCAGTTGATGGCCAGAATTGAATTGTTGTTCCGGTCGCAGTTGTTGCTTCGCCCTTTTTTACAGGAGCAGTTGGAACGCCGAGTTTGTACTCTTGTGTCCAAATAAATCCATCGCGCTGCACTTTGGCGTGAAGATCTGTTGAGAGTGCGTTAACAACTGAGGAACCAACACCATGAAGGCCACCAGAGACTGAGTAACCACCATCTCCAAACTTTCCTCCAGCGTGCAAAACAGTAAGTACAACTTCGAGAGCTGGTTTCTTCTCGATTGGGTGGATATCAACTGGAATTCCGCGTCCGTTATCGATTACCTGCAGCGAACCATCGCGCATCAAGGTGATGTGAATTTCGGTGCAATATCCAGCGAGCGCCTCATCGACTGCGTTATCGACGATTTCATAGACAAGGTGGTGTAATCCACGCTCGCCGGTGGATCCGATATACATTCCTGGGCGCTTGCGGACCGCCTCTAGCCCCTCGAGAACGGTGATAGAAGAGGCGTCATAGCCCTGCTTCTTCTCGCTCATCGGTCTGCCTCTCGTCAAAATCAAAAGTGGCTTATTTGCCCTGTAAAGCCCGATTAGCTCGGGGTAGGCAATTATCCTAGTGGTAAATGAATTCTGTAAATACCGTCAAAAGCCTTGTGCGGTAGAAATCGCGAACTTTTAATCCGCTTCCTAGCCTCCCTCCTAGGGTGGGTGTGAAA
>WLPB01000011.1 GCA_009698975.1 Actinomycetota bacterium
CTTCAGTAAGTGCGCGTCCTTCAGATGCTCTCGCTCTGGCGCTACGGGTAAAGGCGAATATCTTGGTCAGCCATGAGCTGATGGATAGCGCTGGAATCGAGATCCCAACAGCGGGCAACGGAGAGAGCGAGGTTGAGGCCTTTAAAGAGTTCCTCGACCAGATCAATCCAGAAGACTTCGCCTAGAACGTAGATGGAGCGTAAAGCCTAAAGCTCTACTAGAGGTTTTGAGCGTGTCGTTTCACCTCAACCACTACTTGAGAGTGTAGATTTGAGTCACACCCCCAATGAAAGCGAGCCCCCTCTCGTGACAGAGCAAGAATTTCAGATTGGCTACCGTGGAGCTACTGCATGCTCTGCCGCCGGCATCACATACCGTCAGCTCGATTATTGGGCTCGCACCGGTCTCGTCGAACCCTCAATTAGAACAGCAGCAGGTTCTGGTTCTGCTCGTCTCTATGGCTTTCGTGACATTCTAGTTCTAAAAATCGTTAAGCGTTTACTGGATGCAGGCGTCTCCTTGCAGAATATCCGTGTCGCCGTCGATCATCTCCGCAACAGGGGAGTGACCGAACTTGAGCGAATCACTTTGATGAGTGATGGGTCTTCAATCTATGAATGTGCAAGCCCTGATGAAATCATCGACCTACTCGCTGGTGGTCAAGGTGTCTTTGGTATCGCTGTCGGCAAGGTCTGGCATGAAGTTGAAGGATCACTTTCTACTCTGCAGGGTGAGCTTGATGGACATCCTGTAGGTGGCGAAGGTGACGATGAACTCTCGCAGCGTCGCAGGTCAAAAGGGGCGTAAAGAGCTTTCTAGCAATATATTTCATCCCTTAGCCGTTAATAGGGGAGCAGCGCGTGGATCGTATTTTTGAAGATCGCCATATCGGTCCAACATCTCACGATGAGGCCGAGATGCTCACACTCTTGGGCTACAAGGATCTCACCTCATTTATCGCAGATGTTGTCCCTGCCAATATTGCTATTACGGGTGTTATCGAGGGTGCAATCGGTGCAGCGCGAAGTGAAGTTGAAGTAATCGCAGAACTTCGTGAGATCGCTGCTGAGAATAAAGTTTTCACATCTCTTATCGGAAGTGGCTACTACGGAACGATTGTTCCGCCGGTGATTAAGCGAAATGTTCTTGAGAATCCTTCCTGGTACACCTCGTACACCCCATATCAACCTGAGATTTCACAGGGCCGCCTTGAGGCGATTTTTGCCTTCCAAACGATGGTCTGCGAATTAACGGCGCTCGATATTTCAAATGCTTCGATGTTAGATGAATCTACAGCTGCAGCTGAGGCGATGACGCTAGCTAGAAGATCGTCGAAACTCAGCGACGATGCCGTTTTTCTGATTGAAGAACATGTGCATCCGCAAACGAAGGCAGTGGTGCTTACTCGCGCTAAGCCACTCGGTATTACTGTGGTTGAAGTTGATTCTGGTCATGTCGTTCGCGATGGCTACGAGGGTGAATTCTTCGGGGCGTTACTTCAATATCCGGACGCGACTGGAACTGTCATTGATTACGCATCTTTTGCAGAGTACGCACACACACGCGGTGCACTTGTCATTGCTGCAACAGATTTGCTCGCCCTTACCTTGCTGCGTGCTCCGGGGGAGTGGGGGGCAGATATCGCCGTCGGTACCGCACAACGTTTCGGGGTTCCGATGGGCTTCGGTGGTCCGCATGCTGGTTTCTTGGCGGTGCGTAAAGGTCTGGAGCGCTCAATGCCTGGCCGTCTCGTTGGTCAAAGCATCGATGCAAATGGACTACCGGCCTTCAGATTGGCGCTACAGACTCGCGAGCAACATATTCGCCGCGATAAGGCGACATCAAATATTTGTACAGCTCAGGTACTCCTTGCAAATATGAGCGCCTTCTATGCAATGTGGCACGGACCAGAAGGTCTTCGATCAATTGCACAGCGAGTAAATAATTTTGCTAGTCGCCTACATGCAGCTTCTGGAAATACTCAAGATGTCATTTTCGACACTGTGCATCTCTTTGTTAAAGATGCAAATGCGATTCATGAGAAAGCACAGGCTCATGGAATCAACTTCGCACGGATCAGTGATACCGAACTTCGCGTCGCTTTCGATGAAGAGACGACGGAAGAGCTCTTTGCACAGGTGTTAGAAATTCTTGAGTTAAAGGATTCTTCTGCCCGTGAGATTCCGGATTCCTTTAAGCGTACAAGTAAGTACCTCACGCATCCGGTATTTAATAGAAACCATAGCGAGACTGCGATGATGCGCTATCTTCGCAATCTCGCAGACCGTGATTTAGCACTGGATCGCACCATGATTCCATTGGGCTCTTGCACGATGAAGCTCAATTCAGTGACCGAAATGGAAGCGGTTACTTGGCCAGAATTCTCAGGCCTGCACCCATTCGCACCATCCTCACAGACAGTTGGTTCCCGAAAACTTATCTCGCAGTTATCTGAGTGGCTCGTCTCAATCACCGGTTATGACGCAGTCTCGCTCCAGCCAAATGCCGGAAGTCAGGGCGAGTTCGCAGGATTATTAGCAATCCGTAATTATCACGATTCCCGTGGAGATCATGCTCGAAATATCTGTCTAATTCCTTCAAGTGCCCATGGCACAAATGCGGCATCTGCCGTAATGGCGGGTATGAAAGTTGTTGTCATCGAATGCGATGACAATGGAAATGTATCGGTTGACGATATCAAGGCAAAGATTGCAGAACATGCGGGGCTGTTAGCAGCTCTAATGATTACCTATCCAAGCACGCATGGAGTCTTCGAAGTAGCGGTCTCAGATATCTGCGCACTTGTCCATGATGCCGGGGGACAGGTATATGTCGATGGAGCAAATCTCAATGCACTTGTAGGTGTGGCACAGCCTGGAAAATTTGGCGCAGATGTGTCGCACTTAAATCTCCATAAGACATTTGCAATTCCTCACGGAGGCGGGGGACCAGGAGTTGGTCCAGTGATTGCTCGCGCACATCTTGCTCCATTTCTGCCAAATCATCCGCTAGAACCACTCGCTGGGCCAACAACAGGACCTGGTCCAATCTCGGGAGCACCATTTGGATCAGCAAGCATCTTGCCTATCTCATGGGCGTATATTCGATTGTTAGGTGGTTCTGGCCTTACTCGAGCAACCCAAATCGCCATTCTTTCTGCCAATTACATGGCAGCGAAATTAGGTGGTGCATTTCCGATTCTCTACACCGGCAACAATGGTCGAGTAGCTCATGAATGCATTCTCGATATCCGAGAGATAACTAAAATCTCCGGCGTCACTGTCGACGACATCGCTAAGCGATTGATGGATTTCGGCTTCCATGCCCCAACGATGTCTTTCCCAGTTGCTGGAACGCTCATGATTGAGCCGACTGAATCTGAGGATATGAACGAGATAGCCCGCTTTATCAACGCGATGCTGACGATTAGAGCTGAGATTGATGAGATCATCGAAGGCAAGATTGCGGTCGAATCCAGCGCACTTCGCAACGCACCTCATACCAGCTTGGTCGTAACGGCCGAAGAGTGGGAGAGGCCTTACAGCCGCCAGAAAGCGGGCTATCCAACGCCGCTAGCTGGCTTTGTAAGCGGTGAAATCATCGGAGCGCGAATGAAGTACTGGCCACCGGTTTCGCGCATTGATGGCGCACATGGCGATAGAAATTTGGTCTGCTCTTGCACACCGATAGACGATTACCGCTAACCATCGGAAGGTCCACAGGGAAGTGGTTGGATTACTCCGACTTTACATAATGTAACTTATCGGCGTTAGGTCTCAGCGTACGAGATAGCCCCCAGAGCGTCGTCTGCCATAAAGCCTCAATAACGATTGCCTTGCTCATCTTGGAAACCCCGTTGGCCCGCTCAACGAATGTAATCGGAACTTCTGCAATTGATGCCTTAGCTAGATGCGCTGCCATCGCCATCTCGATTTGAAAACAATATCCAGTTGCAGTCATCTCAGAAAGGTTTAATCTCTTTAAGAGATCTGCAGAGTAAACCCGGTATCCACCAGTGAGGTCCTTTAGGTCTATCCGTAGGACAAGTCGGGCATATGCGGTACCTAAACGGGATAAAGCTCTTCTGTAGAAAGGCCAATTAACGACTGAACCACCTGAAATCCATCGCGTTCCTAAAGTAATTGAAAGTGCGCCCTCGTGTGGTGCATCAAGCATTTGTGGCAAATCTTCAACTCGATGTGAGCCGTCAGCATCCATCGTTACGACATGGGTGTAAAGATCGAGTAACAATACATCTGCAAACCCGGCACGATAGGCAGCGCCGAGACCTGCTTTAGATTCGCGTCTAAGAGTTCTGACCCAGGCGAGATGCAAATTATCGACAATCTTTGCAGTGTCATCAGGGGAGTTATCGTCAATAACAACTACATCGAACTTTCTTGAATGTTGTAACGGCGAAAGCTTCGTCAAAAGTTCAACGATATTGAGTGCCTCGTTATAGGTAGGTATCAGTATTACTGCTCTCATCTGACTCCCTTCACCAATTCAGAGCGGCAATCAGACGATCGACGCTCGCTCCTAGTCCGTACTCTTCCTTAATTCTATAAATCTCCGATAAATCGTCTGGTTTTTTAGGCATAGAGATATCTAAAGTCGGAAGCGCAACATCACGGGCACAATGAACAAGCGTCGGCGCAATCTTGAGATATTCGGCGCCCTCAATAATCTTCTTGGCGAGTGCAGGTGTCAGACTTTCATGGCCAGACTTTGCTCCAGCAAGAGCATCGTCAACAGTCGCAAAATTGTTGGCAATTGTTGCTGCGCCCTTCTCCCCGATTCCTTTTACTCCAGGCAAACCGTCAGAAGGATCTCCTCGGAACATCGCAAAGAGTGCATAGCGCTCCCCCGGAATCGAATACTTATCCGCGACCCATTTGATATCAACTAAATCATGGTTGGTAATTCCGCGAGCAAGGTAAACAACTTTAATATCTTGTTTATCATCGACCAGCTGAAAAAGATCGCGATCGCCGGTTACAACTCGAATCGGCCCTTTCTCGCGGCTTGCAAATGTCGCCATCACATCATCTGCCTCGTAATCATCGACACCGACCATCGGAATACCGAAGGCATCGAGTAGATCTAGCAGCACCGGAATTTGCGGCGTCAGAGTCTCTGGCTCTTCCTCGGTCTCACTTCCATCCTCCAGGCGATTAGCTTTGTAAGCAGGGAAGATATCCACCCGCCAACTTGGTCGCCAATCTCCTTCAATACAAGCAACAATTCGATTTGGTTTATACATACCGACTAAACGAGCAGTCATATCGAGATAACCTCGAATCGCATTCACCGGCATTCCGGAAGGTGAGAGCAAAGTATCTGGCATTCCGTAGTAAGCGCGATACCAGAGCGATGCGCTATCTAAGAGCATGAGGGTCATAGTTCGCCAACCATATAGGAGACCACTCCCCTGTCAATTTTCGAGATAGCTTCTCGGCAACGCGGGCGAAGCGACTCTGACGCACCACCTATCTGAGTAAGCAAATCAATAAGTTGTTTTGTACTTCTCACGAAGTCTCCGACGGTCATATCTGTACCGCGCAACACTGAACTCAAACTATTGCCACTTGCCCACTTGTAAGTTGCAAAACAGAAGCCGAAGTCAGGTTCGCGTTGAGTCTTCACTTGGAATTTCTCTTCTATCTTCTCAAGCTCTGCCCAGATCGATGTGATTGTGGCAAGAGCATTTGCGACATTGCTATGGGGAATCTTTGGCGCAAGATTATCGCTACCACGGCTTTCAAATGTCATTGCAGATACAACAGATACAAGTTCGGCCGCCGATAATCCTTCAAGTACACCGCGACGAATGGTTTCTGTGAGCAACAAGTCTGACTCCGCAAATATTCTGGCGAGAATCTTTCCCTGTGCCAGTGGCTTTTCACCTTCGATGTAGCCAAGGTGATTGAGGACTTCGCAGATACGATCGAAGGTCTTGGCAATAACGTGGGTACGATTCTCAACGCGTTCGCGTAAACCTTCTGATTCACGAGTGAGACGGGCTGCTCGTTCAGCAAAACGAGCGTGAGTTTCCCGGTCATTACAAGGATGGCATTGATGGGCGCGTAGCGAACGTCTCAAATTGTCGAGTTCGTTCTCCATATGCTGACGTTGGCGATTATCGAATGTTCGTCTCTGATCACGCCTGCTCAGCAAACGTTCAATCTCTTTTATTTCAGCCCTTACTGCGGCGTAGTCAGCAAAATCTCCCAGATGGCAGATTGCAGATTCGAGCTGTTCTGCTGCAGCAAGATCATTTTTGCGAATCTGTTTAACTAAACCAATGACTGCTCTATCAGCCTGAAATTGCGCAAAGGAAGATTCCAAACTCGTTCGAGCTCGCTCGCGCCCGAAACGTGCAATCAAATTAATCGACATATTGTAAGACGGTGTAAATGAGGATCTCAGCGGATAGGTACGAGTAGACGCAAGTCCAGCTGCGGTTGCGGAATCAACAGTCGGTGACCAGAGAACAACGGCATTTCCTTCAATATCGATTCCTCGACGACCCGCTCTTCCGGTGAGCTGGGTGTACTCCCCCGGAGTGATGGAGACGTGCCCTTCGCCGTTCCACTTCGTAAGTTTTTCCAGAACCACAGTTCGCGCTGGCATATTAATTCCGAGTGCAAGCGTCTCAGTTGCAAAGACCGCTTTCACTAATCCGCGTTTGAAGAGATCTTCGACCGCCGCCTTAAAGCTTGGCAAGAGTCCGGCATGATGTGCTGCAATTCCGCGTTCTAGAGCTGACAGCCAATCTCGATATCCAAGAACGTCGAGATCTTCCTCAGCAATATTTTGAGTGTAGAGAGTTGCAGTGCGAAGGATTTCGGTTCGCTCTTCCGTATTGGTCAAACGTAGACCCGCCTGTAGGCATTGCTTTACAGCGGCATCACACCCTGCACGAGAGAAAATAAAGGTGATAGCTGGCAAGAGATGTGCTCGCTGTAGCTTTTCAATGACCTCATCACGGGAGAGCCTATTCTCGTCATTGACTCTATCTCTGCGATCACGCGGCGTGCGCACACGTCGAAGCGCTGCTCGCTCCAAGCCAAGAATTTCTGGATTGACTCGTCCTGGTTCACTGAAGAGATCGATGAGTCGAGAACCGATGAGAACATGCTGATAGAGAGGGATTGGACGCACTTCACTCACGATTACATCTGTTCCGCCTCGAACTTCTCCTAACCATTCACCGAATTCTTCAGCATTACTTACAGTTGCCGATAGTGAAACGACTTGAACAGATTCCATTAAGTGAATCAAAACTTCTTCCCAGACAGCGCCTCTAAACTTATCGGCCAAATAATGCACTTCATCCATTACTACTGCGCCTAGATTTGTCAGTGTTGATGAATTCGCATAGAGCATATTTCGAAGAACTTCGGTCGTCATGACCATAATCTCTGCATCAGAATTGATATTTGTATCTCCGGTTAAGAGACCGACCCTCTCCTCACCAAATCGATCTACAAATTCAAGGTACTTCTGATTGGAGAGCGCCTTTATGGGAGTTGTATAGAAGCATTTCTTTCCACGGGCGAGCGAGCTGAATGCAGCGAACTCTCCAACTACAGTTTTACCAGCGCCAGTCGGTGCTGCAACAAGTACGCTACGACCGTCTTCGACAGATCGGCATGCCTCGATCTGAAACTCATCAAAACCAAAGTCGAATTGAGCGATAAATTCTTCAGTGAGCGGATGTTTGCTCCGTACCTGTGAGGCGGCGTAACGCTCGGCCGGACTACCTAGAGACTCCATGTAAGCCCAGCCCCCTTGATGCATTCGGCGGAAATCGGCGCTGGACCAATTCGCTCGCCATCTGCATATGCGATGGCATCTGCCTCAATCGTTACTTTAGCAGCGCGCAAGCTTCTCACCTTTGGATGAGAAATGTGCGAACCTGAGTAAACCCTCGGAAAGACCCTTATGAATTCGAGCTTACTGACCGGCTCAAGAATTATCACGTCGAAGAGCCCATCATTCATCTGGGCTGCAGGACAGATATTCATCCCTCCCCCATACGACTTTCCATTTCCAATCGCAACGAGCATCGCCTTTGTGGTGATTGACTCACCATCACAGATAATCTGATATTCGCGCGGCAAAAATTGTGGAAGTTCCAAAGCGATAGCGAGGTTGTAACGCATTGCGCCTTGTGGCCAAGTAACTCGATTCGCTCTCTCGTTTACGATTGAGTCAAAACCTGTTGAAAGAATTGCGCCAAACCATTCAGAGTCCACGTTGCCAAGATCTATCGCAGTTGCCGGTGTCGTAAGAACTCTTTCGAGTAACGGTTCAATGTTGGTCAGTGACCATCCGAGTGAGCGAACGAAATCATTGCCTGTTCCGGCTGGCAGTATTGCAAAGGGAACACCCGCAGGAACACATATCTGCAGAATTAAATGAAGCAGGCCATCTCCGCCAACTCCGATGACGCCAGCAACATCCCCAGATGCTACTTCCGTCGCCAGGGTTCTCTTTAACTCCTCTGCCGACTTTCCAAAACGGACGCGAAAGTCAACGGATTTTCTCTCCAAAAAGGAGATTGCTCGCTGACCGACGATTGCGCCATTGCCATTTCCGGCCGCAGGGTTGATCGCAAGAATCCACGTTGCCCCTGATTTACTCTTCATCGTTCTTATCGATAGCAGTTGCCGGATCAATCGGCTCAGCTTCCGCAATTGTTCCATCGTTATTGAGATAGCTATCGGCCTTCTTTGCTCTGCGTCGATCATTGAGCACCGCAAAGCCACCAGAAAGAAAATAGAAACCTATTAACGGAAGTGCCAAGGTAAGAAGGGAGATGGGATCTGCGCTGGGTGAGACCCCCGCCACGAAGAGACATATTCCAAAAATCCACCCTCGCCATGGTTTCAGAATTGCCCTACCGGAGAGGAAACCAATCAAGTTAAAGGTCACAAGAAATACTGGAAGTTCGAATGCAAGGGCAAAGACGAGAATTATCCGCAATACAAATTCAAGATAGTTATCAAAATTGACTAAGTTAACTAAAGTATCAGGAGTGAGCCCAAGCAGGAATTTAACTGCAACTGGAAGGGTTATGTATCCGAGATAAGCACCAGCGAAGAAAAATGGGGTCGCACTGAGAATAAAACCAAGAGCCTTTCGCCTCTCGCGACGATGCAAAGCTGGAGCTATAAAGGCCCAGAGCTGATAGAGCCAGAATGGAGCGGTGAGAATTATTCCCGAGAGAATTGCAACCTTGAGTTGTAAATTTAGCGGACCAAGAATTCCATTGATTGTGAGAGTTCCACAATTGCCTCCGATTTCTTCGGAGCTAGAATTGAGATCACAGACTGGCTTCGCCAAGAGATCAATAATCGGACGATAGAGGTAGAAACCGACGGTTGAGCCAATCAGAATTACTATAGAAGAGAGGAATATTCTCCGCCGCAGCTCGCGCAAATGTTCCATGAGCGGCATGCGACCACCCTCAGGTGTCGCCTTCATAAGCTACTTCTCAGGCGTGCTTTGATCTTTGCCTTCGTCGCCATCCTTGACATCATCGCTCTTCATCTCTTTCATTTCACTCTTAAATATGCGCAATGAACGACCCAAGTTACGTGCTGTATCTGGCATACGCTTAGCCCCGAAGAAGACCAAGACAAAAATCAAAATGACCGGCCAATACTCTCTCAAAATCATGAGTTCACTCCTTCGTCTCGCAGGGGCGACTCCGACCTGCGCTCTATGAGGTAAAGCTATCTCATTGAAGTGAAGAATCAACTGTAAAGAGCGAGCACCCTTGCGGCGGTGAGTCTGATCTCACTGCGTAGCCCCTCATCGACAAGTACCTCCACCGCAGGAGAGGCGGCTACAACATTTCTTATCAGCCAATCGCTGGAAAAGATAGGAAGAGTCACCTTGCCAGATTCGTTCAACTCCTTGACTCCGAGCTCCTCGCAGATAGCCCGTCGATTACCAGTTACCTGCATATCGACGAATATCGGCTCACTGGTCTGAGATCCAATATTCGATACCTGAGTGATACTGCCGAGAGATTCGATGATTGCTATACGGTCTACACGGAAGCTTCGAAAACCTTGAGCAAGGCGGCAGTACGCGTTCAGATACCTCTGCCCATCATTATCACTGATTTCCACGGGTTCTACCTCGCGGATACTAACCTGGTCTTTGCTTGTCGAGTGATATGAAATTGATACCGCAGTGCGATTCTCGATGGCGCGATTGAGCTCTCGCACCGTGTCAATCGTTGAATCAGGCTCTGCCGTCACCGAGCCTCCGGATAGCTGTGACAAGTGGCTAGTCAGTGCGGAAATTTCATCAGAGATTCCGGGGAGTTCTCCTTCGAGTGAATTCCGCAATAACTCCAGTCCCAGTAATAGTGTGGCAATTTCGGTGAACGATAATGCACGAGGCATGTCGAGTGGATCATGATTATTAATTGTCACAAAGCCGGACTCAAAAAAGACTTCGATAAGTTCATAGGGCGTATATCCAGGAAGCCCGCACATCGAGAGCGTCGTGAGTTCCTTTGCAATCTCTTTCTCAGAAACATGGAACTCTTCTGCAAGCTGTTTCAGTGAAATAAATGAGTGAGTTGAGAGATAGGGCACGAGATCGAGCATTCGAGCCACCTCTTTAAGAGGAGCGCTAAATTCAGGCATGCAAGGCCACTACCTGTTCTAGTTTCGCAATCATGATTTTCTGTAACCCTGGTGGGGCGACAACCTTTGCATCTTCGCAGAGCCAGAGAACTTTTCGAATAAGCCACTCTTCATCCTTGTACAAAACTTCACAGAGGTCCCAATCACTATCGATTTCGGTGATTGTGGCTAGCCCTCGTAGTAGATTCCCTCGTCCCTTACGGATAGCAATTGAGGCACGCTTTTCAACTGACTCTTTTGTGAGGTGCTCATCAAGAAGCTCGTGAATAACCTCGAAGGCTTGAGATGGACCTGTTGTCTGTGCAGCTGAAGCAAAGCGATCTAATCTAAATGTCCGAAGCTCTTTCCTGGAGTTATCAAAAGCTATGAGATACCAATATCCGCTTCGGCGATAGAGTCGATATGGAGAAACGCCCCTTCTTTCAATTTCTGCTTCGACGCTTAGATAATCAAACTCCAGCGTTCGTCTCTCAGAAATCGCATCAAGAATCACTGGAATATCAATTGGTGCTTCTGGTACCGAGAGATTGTCTATCACAAGATTTTCAAGATCTGATTCGATTCCCAACGCTTTCAATTTACGCAAAGCGGTATGTGCGCTCTCCCCTAGCAAGGCTTTCTTCCAAGCGAGAGAAGCTTGAGATAAGAGCATCAATTGTGTCGAGGAGAGTTGATCTAACTGCAGTGAATACTTCTCCGGCTTAATTCGATAACCTGCTTCATCCTCAAAGAGCGGGTCGAACGAGCCAAGTTCGATCTCGATACCGAGAGATCGTAAATCATCTTTATCGCGCTCGAACATGCGATCGCGTGCCTCTGGTTCACCATCGTAGCCAGCAACAGTTTTAAAGATTTCAGCTTTGGTCAGATATCTCTTCGTCGCAAGTAACGCAATCGTGAGATTGACCAGTCGCTCACTCTTCTGGGACACCGTAAGCGCCCTTCGCCGGTCTCCTTCTTCGCGCAAGAACTTCCACTCCGGGCGCCATTCGTCTGCTCTGAACTAGGAAGCCCGTGTGGCCAATCATCCGTTGCTGCGGTCGCACGGCAAGACCCTCATGATGCCAACCGCGCACAAGAGTTTCACTGCTCTCTGGTTCAGTAAATCGACCATCTTCCTTGAGCGCTTCAGCAGTTGCTGACAACTGTGTCGTGGTCGCTACATAGGCAAGAAATACGCCGCCCGGGCGCAAATATTCGGCAGCCATCGCAACGCACTCCCACGGCGCCAACATATCCAAAATGACGCGATCAAAAGGTTGTGCAAATGTTTGATCTTGCACAGATCCCACATCGAGGCGCCATTGAGCTGGAAGCGAACCAAAATAATCCGTGACGTTAGCCGTTGCATTTGCAGCGAAATCTTCTCGTCGTTCAACGCTATGAAGAAATCCCTTTTCACCAATAGCGCGTAGAAGCGAGAGGGTAAGTGCACCGCTACCTACTCCTGCCTCAAGCACTCGCGCACCAGGATAAATATCTGCAACGCCAACAATCATTGCCGCATCTTTTGGATAGACGATGGTGGCACCACGAGGCATCGTCAAGACATAGTCAGCAAGTAGTGGAATGAATGCGGTGAACTTTAAACCCGCGGTAGTACTGACTACCGAACCTTCAGGCAGTCCAATGAGTTCTTCATGAACAATCCATCCCTTGTGGGTATGCCACTCTTTGCCTGGCGTGATGGTGAAGCTATAGAGCTTTCCCTTGGGATCGGTTAACTGGACTCGATCACCGGCTTTAAAGTAGCCGCTTGATGATTGCTCTGGAGTGGACACGGAGGAATCTTAGGCGAGATAGCGAAAGTAATGTGCAAAGTGGACGCTAAGGTCGCCTCATGGAGCAGAAAGTTCTTCGCCTATCCCCCAGTCGGGTAAACGATTTCACCAACTGTCCCCGACTCTATAA
>WLPB01000110.1 GCA_009698975.1 Actinomycetota bacterium
TAAATGAATAACAAAGTTAAAGCGCTGATTGCGGTTGTTGCTATTGCAATAGCTGGCGTTGTGGTTGTTCAGCAGCGTGGTGGTGGAGATATCACTCTCACACTCGCGACTGTTAATAATGGCCAGATGAAGGATATGGAATCACTCAAGGGAGAATTTGAGGCAGCAAACCCAGGAATCACAGTTAACTTCCAGGTTATGGAAGAGGGCGATCTTCGCTCAGCTGTGACTGCGGATGTTGCAAACTCTGCTGGTCAATATGACATCGTCACAATTGGTGCATACGAAGTTCCTCAATGGGGAGCTAACGGATGGCTAACAGACCTCACAGCTGACCTTGCTGATGAGGCATACGATGTTGGAGATATTTTGCCTCCAGTTAAGGATGCTCTCTCAGTTAATGGAAAGCAGTATGCAGTTCCATTCTATGGCGAGTCTTCAATCTTGATGTACAACAAGGAAATTCTTGATGCAGCAGGGGTTACATTGCCTAACAAGCCAACATGGCAGCAGGTTGCCGCAGCAGCGAAGAAAGTTAACAACGCTGATCATGCAGGTATCTGTCTCCGTGGTAAGCCAGGTTGGGGAGATCTCTTCGCTCCACTTACAACTGTCGTCCAGACATTTGGTGGAACTTGGTATGACTCTAACTGGGATGCAAAGGTGAATGCACCTGAGTTCGTAGAAGCAGTTAACTTCTACAAGGATCTCCTAGCCGCAGCTGGCCAGAAAGATCCAGTTTCATATAGCTTCAACGAGTGCCTCACAGCGCTGAAGACCGGTAAGGTCGCAATGTGGTACGACGCATCTGTTGCAGCTTCAATGCTTGAAGCTGATGATTCACCTGTTAAGGGCAAGATGGGCTATACACATGCTCCTGTTGTCAAGACAAAGGAATCAGGATGGCTATGGTCTTGGAACCTCGCTGTTCCAGCAAATACACAGAACAAGGAAGCAGCAACCAAGTTCATCAAGTGGGCTACAAGCAAGGAATACCATCAGCTTGTAGGCACAAAGCTTGGTTGGTCACTTGTTCCACCAGGAGCTCGTACTTCAACATACGCAATTCCTGAATACGCAGCTGCAGCTGCTGCTTATGCACCAATCACACTCGAAGTTATGAGCGCAGTTAATCCAAAGCAGCCTGGTGTTAACCCACAGCCATGGGTTGGTATCCAGTACGTAGCGATTCCTGAATTCCAGGATGTCGGAAATCAGGTTGCACAGCTTGTTGCAGACGCAATTGCAGGGCGCATTACCGTTAAGGAAGCGCTCGACAAGGGACAGGTAATTGCACAAGCTGCAGGAGATGCACAAAAGTAATAACCTATAAAGCATCACCTTAAGTGAGTGAAATGCTGTGCGAGGATCGAGTAATACCTCGCACAGCATTTCATCCTTAAAAGTAATACGAGAGAAAGTAAGATAAATTCCTATGGGCATCAAAGGAAATACAGATCAAATTATGAAGGCAAAAGAGAAATCTCTGCCTCGTAAGCTGATTGCTCCGGCCCTCATCTTCAGCATCACTCTGACTCAGGTACCTTTTCTAGTAACAATCTATTTCTCCTTGATGGAGTGGAACTTACTCAAGCCGCAGGATAAATCTTTTGCAGGTATCGATAACTATATTTACGTCTTTCAAAATGGAAGTCTGCTGCCAGCAATAACGGCGACAGTTGTAATTACGGCTATCTCAGTGATTAGTTCACTTCTGGTAGGACTCTTCTTTGCGGTCTTGCTCGATCGAAAGTTTCGTGGTCAAGCTCTTGCACGTACATTGATAATTACTCCGTTTCTGATTATGCCTGCGGCGTCTGCGCTTATCTGGAAATTTTCGATGTTCGATACCAATATCGGCGTCATAAACTTTATAGTTCAAAAGTTAGGTTTTTCAGCGATTGGATGGAGTACCCAGTACCCCTATCTATCGGTAATCATTCTTCTGACTTGGCAGTTTGCGCCATTTATGATGCTGATTCTCTTATCCGGATTGCAGAGTCAAAGTAGCGAAGTGTTAGAAGCTGCCTCGGTAGATCGTGCCGGAGTCTGGCGAACATTTGCATTCATCACTCTTCCGCACCTGCGCCAATATATTGAAATCGCAATTTTGCTCGGCACGATTATGTTGCTCCAAGCATTTGATCCCATCGCAATCATGACCAAGGGCACCGGAGGAACCAAAACTCTCGCCTATCTTCTCTATGAGCGAGCCTTCGTTGGAATGAATGTGGGTCAAGCTGCGGCCTATGGCGTAGTAACAGTCCTGCTTACGATTGTAGTTGCGACTATCTCGCTCCGAAGTCTCTTTAAGGTCTTTATCGCGGGGGTCAGCAAATGAAATCACGTAAGGGTGTAATCATCACCGGAATCACCTGGTTGATAGCAGTTACTTATTTCTTCCCGGTCCTCTGGATGTTCATCAACTCATTTAAGAACGAGAATGACGCAGCAACCCTGACTCCAAAATTTATATTTACCCCCACGCTCGAGAACTTCGAGAGGCTTACTGATCGCGGAATGACTTCATATCTGACGAATTCTTTGACTGCATCCTTTATTTCAACCGCACTAGTGCTCCTCCTTTCAGTACCAGCGGCGTATGCGCTCAGTATTCGACCAATTTTTAAAGTTCAAGATGCGCTCTTCTTCTTTATATCTACCAGATTTATGCCGGCAGCAGCTTCAATTCTTCCGATGTATATTATTTTTAAGAATCTTCATGTTCTAGATAATGTTTTCGCACTCTCCTTGGTCTATACGGCGATGAATCTTCCGATTGCGATATGGATGATGCGCTCCTTCTTGAGCGAAGTCCCCTATGAGATTATTGAAGCTTCTCGAATCGATGGCGCTAATTTCGAAACTGAGCTCTGGAGTGTTGTAATGCCAATCGTGCTTCCAGGTATTGCGGCAGTAGCTCTCATCTGCTTTATCTTTTCGTGGAATGAGTACTTCTTCTCAGTTCTACTCACAAGTGCCAACGCAAAGACAACGCCACCATTCCTGGCAAGTTTTGTAGATGGGCGAGGGCAATTCCTTGCCGTACTTTCTGCAGCGTCAACCGTTGCAGCGCTTCCAGTAATTCTTGCTGGCTGGTTTGCACAAAAGCAGCTAGTCCGCGGGCTTGCAATGGGTGCGGTGAAATAGTGAACCGTCTCTCAAATAGCACTCTGGAATCGGTTGCAAGTACTGTCAAGATTCCTCATTACGATCGAAGCGCAATCACTCCTGGAATTCTTCACTTCGGGGTTGGCGCTTTCCATCGTTCTCATCAAGCGCTCACACTTGATCGTTTATTCGATCAAGGGCTGGCTCAAGACTGGGGAATTATTGGCGTAGGACTCTTGCAATCAGATCAAGCTATGCATAATGCGTTAGCACCCCAAGATGGGCTTTATACCCTGATTACTAAGAATGCAGATGGAAATTTTGATTACCAGATTATCGGTAGCATCATTTCTTATCTCTTTGCACCAGCTAACCCATCTGCAGTTTTGGAAAAACTAATTGATCCAGCTATTCGAATAGTCTCTCTTACAATTACTGAAGGTGGATATAGCTTTGATCGTGTTACAGGGGAATTTGATCCCAATACACCAGGTGTGAGAGAAGATCTTACCGGAGCTACAGAACCGATCTCTGCCTTCGGTTACATCGTTGAAGGGCTACGACGCCGCCGAGATCTCGGAGTTGCACCGTTCACTATTCAATCCTGTGACAATATTCAGGGAAATGGCGATGTAACAAAGAAGATGATTGTTGCCTTTGCTAAGTGCAAGGATCTCGAACTCGGTCAATGGATTCTAGATAATGTGAGTTTTCCAAATTCAATGGTCGATCGCATTACCCCTGTCACAGCTAAAGCTGATATTGACCTAGCCGCACGCGCACTCGGCGTGCAAGATAGCTGGCCAGTTCCCTGCGAGCCCTTTTTTCAGTGGGTTATAGAAGATCATTTCCCAACAGGACGCCCTCCATTTGAAAAAGCGCTTGTTCAAATGGTTGAAGATGTCATGCCTTATGAGTTAATGAAACTCCGCTTACTCAATGCCAGCCATCAGGGTCTTTGCTACTTTGGTCGATTAAGCGGATATACATATGTGCATGAGGTCATGGGCGACCCTTTGATTGTCACTCTTCTACGCAGATATATGGATGAAGAAGCGACACCGACACTATTGCCGGTACCCGGTATCAATCTTGCCCAGTACAAAGACCAGCTCATTGAAAGGTTCTCCAACCCAGAGGTCCTCGATACCGTTGCTCGCCTTGCTGCAGAGTCTTCCGATCGAATACCTAAATGGTTACTGCCAGTCGTGCGCGAGCGATTAAGTGATGGCGGCTCAATCAAATTGAGCGCAGCTATTGTCGCTAGTTGGGCTCGCTACGACGAAGGAATTGATGAGTCGGGTAAAGAAATAGTGGTTGTAGATCCACTCCGAGAAGAGTTGATGGTTATCGCACAGCAACAAAAAGTTA
>WLPB01000111.1 GCA_009698975.1 Actinomycetota bacterium
ACATCGGCGCCATCACCGATACCTCTATCTTGGGTGCATCCGGGGCCATAGGTCCTCGTGGCGCTACGGGTGTTGGGTTGACGGGAGCCACAGGGTTGCGTGGCGCTTCCGGGGCCACAGGCGTTGGAGCCACAGGCCTGACTGGCCTGACTGGAGCCACCGGCATCGGCGCCACAGGTCTGACCGGAGCCACTGGGGCTGTCGGTTTGATTTGGCGAGGTGCCTGGGTCAGCGCCACAACGTACCGCGTGGCAGACGTTGTCGAGTACCAAGGTTCGGCCTACATCATGAACTTGGCGACCGGAATGGCCACTCCGCCGCCGACGATCGCTACGAGTAACTGGAACCTGCTGATTGCCAAGGGCAATCCCGGAGCCACCGGATCGGTGGGTCCGCGGGGTGCTTCTGGGGCTACCGGTTTAGCGGGAGCCACCGGCTTAACCGGATTTGGCGGAGCCACAGGCAGCCGCGGAATTCACGGGGCGTCGGGAACAGCTGGGGCCACTGGTTTGACCGGCGAGACCGGCAATGCAGGAGCCTCTGGAGCCTCGGGAGCCGGAGGGGCCACCGGCGTACAGGGCGCCACGGGTTTAACTGGTTCTTTGGGCCGGGCTGGTGCCACCGGGGTTGGCGCCACCGGCAGCACGGGTTTTGCCGGGGCCACTGGCTTGACCGGGGCCACAGGACAAACCGGCAATACCGGAGCTTCTGGAAGCAAAGGATCCACCGGGATTCGCGGGGCAACGGGGGCTACCGGCTTAGTCGGTGAAACCGGGGCAACCGGTGTTCGCGGAGCTTCGGGGGTAATCGGAGAAACCGGAGATAACGGTGCCACGGGCTCGACGGGATTCACCGGGGCCACCGGCTTGACGGGAAACACCGGCGAAGCGGGTGCGACCGGAGTTGGTGGCGCGTCTGGCGTGCGTGGAGCCACGGGAATTAAAGGGAGCAGTGGTGCCAGCGGCGCAACTGGCTTAATTGGGGCCACAGGTGGCCAAGGGGCTTCCGGTGTACAGGGTGCTTCGGGCGTGACTGGCAGCACTGGGGTCACCGGCAGTACCGGAGCCTCCGGACTTATCGGCTTGACGGGAAGCAGCGGCGGCATGGGAGCCACTGGCCGCACAGGGGCCACCGGCATTTCAGGCAGTGACGGCGTTGACGGAGCCTCCGGAGCAACCGGGGCAACTGGCTTAGCTGGAGCCACCGGGGGCCAGGGTGCTACTGGGATTCGAGGAGCCAGCGGAGCTCGCGGCAGCACGGGAACGGCCGGGGCTACGGGGAGTGATGGGATCAGCGGCAGCACTGGAATCACTGGGGCATATGGCGCTTCAGGCGCCACAGGCAAAACAGGATCGACGGGGAGTGCCGGAGCATCCGGGATTACAGGCGTGACCGGGGCTACTGGAAATCAAGGGGCCACTGGCAGTCGAGGTGCAAGCGGGATTGGTAGCACCGGAGTCAGTGGCGCGACGGGAAGTTCTGGAATACCTGGCAGTACCGGGGTCATGGGATTTCGCGGGGCCAGCGGAGCCACCGGAAATCCGGGGTTGGCGGGGAGTGACGGCGCAACAGGGCTTACAGGGTTAGCGGGAGCGGCTGGAGCACAAGGCGCCACCGGGGTTCGAGGAGCCAGCGGAGTCAACGGCAGTACCGGCGTGGCTGGCGATACGGGAAGTACCGGAACTGCTGGCAGCACAGGGGTCATGGGATTTCGCGGAGCATCAGGTGCCACCGGAAATCCAGGGTTGGCAGGTAGTTCCGGGGTTGGAGCTAGTGGTGCTACTGGATTTGCAGGTAACACGGGTGCTACGGGTACCCGAGGAGCCAGTGGAGTCAACGGTAGCACGGGAGTGACGGGCGATACGGGAAGTACCGGAATCGCTGGTAGTACGGGGGTCACGGGATTTCGCGGGGCCAGTGGTGCGACGGGAACACCAGGCAGCACAGGGGTCATGGGATTTCGTGGAGCTAGCGGCGCGACGGGAGTTGCTGGAAACCATGGCTCAACGGGCTTACGCGGAGCCAGCGGAGTTAATGGCAGCACTGGAGTTGCGGGGTCCAATGGCAGTTCTGGAATCCACGGAAGTACGGGAGTTACCGGCGAACAGGGTGCCTCTGGAATTACTGGTAGCAGCGGGTCAATCGGCAATACCGGAAGTACAGGTTTGACCGGAAGTGTCGGATCTATCGGTGCCACAGGTTCAACGGGTTTTCGTGGTGCCAGCGGCAGTACCGGAGCAACCGGCATCGCAGGCAGCGCCGGAGCCACAGGCTCTACCGGGCAAACAGGCGCCACAGGTAGTACAGGATATACAGGAGCCACTGGAATTCGGGGAGCCACCGGGGCTACAGGCATCTCGGGCAGCTCAGGCATCCATGGTTCTACTGGAGTTACAGGCAGTTCTGGAATAACAGGGGCTGCGGGGCACACCGGTGCATCTGGAGTTCGTGGAGCTTCGGGAATTACAGGAGCTTCAGGATTTAACGGAACTGACGGGGCAACCGGCGTTTACGGTGCCACAGGAATCACCGGATCTACAGGCAGTGCAGGCGCTACTGGAAATCGAGGGGCCAGCGGGGCGACAGGCAGTAAAGGCGCAACAGGCAGCACTGGATTAGCTGGAGCCACAGGGAGTGGGGGCAGCTCTGGAATAGACGGAGCCACCGGCCAAACAGGGGCCACAGGCCAAACAGGGGCCACAGGCCTGGGTACCACTGGCCAAACAGGGGCCACAGGTCTGGGTGCCACCGGAGTTCGCGGGGCTAGCGGCGCTCGCGGTAGCAGCGGCGCCAGCGGAGCCTCCGGTTTGACCGGGTTGACAGGGGAAATCGGGGCCACAGGTTTAACCGGGGCCACCGGCTTAACTGGAAATGCCGGAATTGCCGGAAGCACTGGGGTTGCGGGGGCGGCAGGCAGCACGGGAAGTGCAGGCATCGCAGGCTCCACCGGAGTACGAGGGGCTACGGGCTTAACCGGAGCCGCAGGTTCTGCGGGCGCCAGCGGAATTGGCGCTACCGGAAATCGTGGATCCACAGGATTTACAGGAAGTCAAGGAGCTTCCGGTGCCACTGGAGCGACGGGTCGCGGGGCCACAGGCGCAACCGGCCACACAGGAGCTGCCGGTGGAGTCGGTGCAACGGGAAGCAAAGGCAACACCGGGGCAACCGGAGTTCAAGGAGCCACAGGCAGCACCGGTGGATTAGGTTTGACAGGAGCCACGGGCCTCGGAGCTTCAGGGTTGCAAGGCAGCACCGGAGCTGAAGGATGCCCAGGCGCTACCGGCGTAAGAGGATTTCGTGGAGCTTCAGGGGCAACGGGGTTACAAGGTAGCACCGGAGCTGAAGGATGCCCAGGCGAAATCGGTGCAACCGGAACTCGCGGAATCAGCGGGGCTTCCGGGTTGCAAGGAAATACAGGTGCAACCGGTGCAACGGGATTTCGCGGAGCTTCCGGGGCAACTGGGGTGATCGGGGCAACAGGCCGAGGGGCCACAGGCTCAACCGGACCAGTTGGCCCTATCGGAGCCACGGGGGCTGTAAGTGGTGCATTTCCGCTTGACACACTCACAGACGTGGAAATAGCTGATCTCGCTAACGGAGATCTTCTAGCGTACAATCAGTCCATCAGTAAGTGGACGAATATCTCGAAAACTACCGTCACGGATGGGGGCAATTTCTGATGAGTAATCCAATACGGATTCGGCGACGAACGTCTGGTGCTACAGGTTCACCTTCGTCTTTGTTGAACGCAGAACTGGCGTTTAATGAGGTCGACAACACATTGTATTACGGCTATGGCGATGTCGCTGGAGCGGCTTCGTCGATTCTGGCCATCGGCGGTCCGGGGGCATTCACCACCCTGACTTCGTGTCAAACCATCTCGGGCGACAAGACGTTTACCGGCAGTTTAACCGCCGTCACCCAGGCCAACGCCACCAACTCCAACCTGGTCGCTACGACGGCGTTTGTCACGAACAAGCTGGCCAATCTGACCAACGTGGTCAACGGATTTAACAGCCGGACTGGCAACGTCACACTCACCACCGGTGACGTGACCGCCGTGGCCAACGGTACCTACCTGGTCAACAATGTCTCCAGCGGCAACCTGACTCTCACGCCCAGTGGCACATCAGTCGAGGCCAGCATATACCAGAGCAGCAAAGGTGCTTACTGGAAGACCGCGGTCACCGGGTCCAACTTTGCCATTTCCCAGGTTTACCTTCCGGCAGTGCTGAACTCCCAGCAGATCGCCTGGGGCGGTCTGGGTGTAGACCGCGGTGCCGGAAAGACCGCACTGTCCTACAACAATGCCACCAACTTTGGGTCAGGTGTTTACACCGGGCTGGAGCTGCAGGTTTACACTGACCGCGTCGAGCTTTCACGGCTGGCCGCCGGTGGTGCGACCGTACCCACGGCCAACTGGACAGCCAATGCGCTGATCACC
>WLPB01000112.1 GCA_009698975.1 Actinomycetota bacterium
AAGGTTGGTAATGGCCACCCTGGAACTGCAATGTCATTGGCCCCAGTTGCTTACAATCTCTTTCAACGTCACCTTCGCCATGATCCAAGTGATCCTCAATGGTTAGGTCGCGATCGCTTTGTTCTCTCTTGTGGCCACTCGTCGCTGACGCTTTATACCCAACTTTTCTTCAGTGGCTACGGATTGGAAATGGAAGATCTCCAATCATTTAGAACTTGGGGTTCGTTGACTCCTGGTCACCCTGAGTTTGGCCACACTGCTGGTGTCGAGATCACGACAGGGCCCCTCGGCGCAGGTGTCGCAACAGCTGTTGGAATGGCAATGGCTGCTCGTTATGAGCGCGGATTACTTGATCCCGATGCGCCTGCGGGAACATCCCTTTTCGACCACGACATTTGGGTGATCTGCTCTGATGGCGATCTTCAGGAAGGCGTCAGCGCTGAGGCGTCCTCACTTGCCGGTACGCAATCGCTCGGCAATCTCAATCTCATTTATGATGACAATCGCATCTCTATCGAGGGCGATACACATCTTGCATTTACCGAAGATGTAGCAGCGCGCTACCGTGCATATGGATGGCATGTTCAAGAAGTTAAGACTCTCGCCGATGGAAACGTTGATTTAGAAGCGCTCGACGCTGCGATGGTTGCGGCAAAGAATGAGAAGTATAAGCCTTCGCTAATCCGGATGCACTCAGTTATTGCATGGCCAGCACCCAAGTTGCGCGGTACCGCGAAATCTCACGGTTCGGCTCTTGGTGATGAAGAGATTGCAGCAACTAAAGTTGAGCTTGGACTCAATCCAGAAGAGAAGTTTGCAATGCCGGCTGATGTTTTCGCACATGTCCGTTCTGTGAAAGATCGAGGAGCAGCAGCGCACGCAAAGTGGGATGCAGATTTTAAAACGTGGCAGAGCAAGAACACAGACCGTGCGCAACTTCTGCAGCGATTGGTCAATAAGGAATTGCCTGCGGGTTGGGATGTAGCTCTCCCTCAATTTGAGGCAGGAAAAGATGTAGCCACTCGCGCCGCGTCTGGCCATGTCATCAACGCAATTGCGAAGACTCTTCCTGAGTTCTGGGGTGGTTCGGCAGATTTAGCTGATTCGAATAACACAACAATCGAAGGCGGCGGCTCATTCTTGCCAGCTTCGAGCGAGCAAGCTGACGCAGATCCCTATGGGCGAGTTATTCACTTCGGAATTCGAGAGCATGCAATGGGTTCAATCCTCAATGGAATTACCTTGCATGGACTTTCACGAACATTCGGCGGAACTTTCGCAGTATTTAGCGATTACATGCGTCCATCGGTTCGTCTTGCAGCCCTGATGGATATTCCAACTACATTTGTCTGGACTCATGATTCAATCGGACTTGGCGAAGATGGCCCAACTCACCAACCGATTGAACACCTTGCATCACTTCGGGTAATTCCAAACTTTGCCGTCGTACGACCAGGTGACGCTAATGAAGTTCGTGAAGCGTGGAAGGTAATACTTGAAAAGCAGAAGCCTGCTGGCCTCTTTCTCTCTCGCCAGAATCTCAGAACAGTAGATAGAAGCACGCATGAATCTGCAACAGGTGTAGCGAAAGGCGCTTACATTCTTAAGGAAGCATCTTCAACTCCTGATGTCATCCTCATTGCAACTGGATCCGAGATTGCGCTGGCACTGGACTCTCAGCTTGAGCTCGAAGCCAATGGAGTGTCTACGCGAGTTGTCAGCGCTCCATGTCTGGAATGGTTTAACGAACAACCTCTCCCCTACCGCCAAAGCGTTCTCACACCAAGTGCAAAACTTCGCGTCAGTATCGAGGCAGGCGTATCCCAAGGTTGGCGCGAATATGTAGGAGATAGCGGAATCATCGTCGCTATCGATCACTTCGGTGCATCTGCTGGTGCGACAAAGCTCTTTACTGAGTTCGGATTCACCGTCGATCGCATCGTGAGTGATGTCCTTGGTGCGCTCTAGTGAGTATCGCTCTAACCGGTCCCGCACTTGCCAAGGTAGATAGAGCATCTGCTCGGTACTCATACCTGAGAGAAGTTCACCATCGCATCGCTCTCAAAGATTCCACAATCTGGGGCGAGAAAGCTCAAGCAGAAGCAGCGCTTCGCCTCAATTGGGTTGATCTGCCAGATACCTCACCTGCACTTAGGGATGAAGTGGATGCAATCGCTTCTCACTTCGCCACTTGTAATCGAGTAATCCTCTGTGGAATGGGTGGCTCTTCTCTCGCACCTGAGGTTCTCTCCAAGAGTTTTGATCGTGAGATTCTGATAATCGATACAACCGACCCGGATCACCTGCAAGATGCTCTGGGTGGCGATCTTGCCGAGACTGTTTTTATAGTCTCTTCAAAATCAGGTTCGACGATAGAGACTGCTTCACAACGGGCTTTCTTTGAGAGTGAGATCCGCAAAGCTGGACTTTCGCCGACCAATCACATGGCCTTTGTCACCGATCCCGGTTCGCCTTTAGATGTACAAGTACGGTCAGCAGGTTTTCAGGTACTTAACGCAGATCCCAATGTCGGTGGACGCTTTAGTGCACTGAGTGCATTTGGTGTTCTGCCCGCAGTCTTGGCGGGGATAGATATTTGGAGCGTCCTTGCTGCTGCCGCTGACTGTAAGGAAGCATTTCTGGCAGATGACACGCAAATTCTCGATGTCGCATACCTTCTCAGTGAAGTTGCAGGTCAATACATTGCCTTCACGGATAATGGTTCCCAAGTTCCTGGTCTCTCAGATTGGATTGAACAACTGATCGCTGAATCTACGGGCAAAGATGGCAAAGGCCGACTCCCCGTTGTATGCGAAAGCGTTGCCGCGGCAAAAGTTGGAGAAGCTTTCACTATTTCGTTCGCAGAAGCAGGTGCAGACCTTCGCGTTGATGCCTCTCTCGGTGAGCACTTCATTTTCTGGGAATGGATTACTGCAATTATCGGTGCCGGCCTGGCGGTCGACCCCTTCAATCAACCTAACGTTACTGAGGCGAAAGAGCAGACGATGGCCCTGCTTCAAGAGTGGAGCGTTCAAGGTTCTACGAGCATTCCCCACCTAACACCGAACGACTCTGCTGGTTCCGTTGAAATTTTTGGAAACGGAAGTTCTCTTAAAGATTCGCTTCAGTCACTTATCAATGGTGTCGATAACGATGGTTACATAGCAATCATGGCCTATCTCGATCGTACCGATGATGTAGCACTTTCTGAGCTTCGTGCAATCTTGGCAGCAAAGTCAGGGCGTCCAACAACATTCGGTTGGGGACCTCGTTTCTTGCACTCAACTGGTCAATTCCACAAGGCCGGCCAACCTAATGGTTCCTTCTTGCAGATAACTGCGGAAGCTGAAATTGATTTTGATATCCCTGCGCACGATTTCTCCTTTGCCACTTTGCTTGCAGCTCAAGCACTCGGCGATGGACGGGCTCTGGCAGAAAGAAATTACCCGCTCCTACGACTTCATTGCAAGAAGCGCAGTGCGGGTATTCTTGAAATATTAGAGGCAGCTCGCGCTCTCTAAAAGAATTTACTCTTCGTCATCTCCACGGAGTTTACGCAGTGCATCTTCCAAAATCTTCTTTCCTTCTGTATCTGAACGGCGTTCCTTTACATAAGCAAGGTGAGTCTTATAAGGGACGTTGACAACAGCACTTGGTGGATTAGCGCGATCGCGTCCTGCAGGTAGGCCACACTTTGGACAATCCCATTGCGCTGGAATAACAACTGTCTCTTCCACAGCGAATGAAACAGGAGTCTCATGACCTTTGCCGCACCAGTAAAGAACTGTTGCGCGCTCGATACGATCGCCGCGCTCGGCCTCGCCCATTGGTCCCGCGCCGACACGACTTCCGCGAATTGCACTTGCCATGGTCTTAGCCCTTCAAAACGATAGATAGTCCTACAACTGTTGCAAACCAGAGGCCACCCACGACGATGGTGATGCGATCAAGGTTACGCTCGACAACCGAGGAACCGCCGTAGTTTGAGGAGATACCGCCACCGAAGAGATCGGAGAGTCCGGAACCCTTGCCCTTATGGAGCAGGACGAGAAGGATCATCAAAACGCTCAAAACTACGAGAATGATAGATAGTGCTAATTCCACGGGTGGCTCCTCTTGCGGTTAGATGGGTAAGGATAGCGAATTATTTGCCGTTGACTTACTCGGTGACAGCGTGGAATTTTACAATTCTTGCCAATTCTTCAGGGTCAAGGCTTGCCCCGCCGATGAGAGCGCCATCGACATCGGCCTGCTTCATGATTTCGACGACATTTGCCGACTTCACTGAACCGCCATAAAGGATACGCATATTTGAGGCGATCTCTGAGGAGCCAATCTGCTCAATCTCTTCCCGGATAGCGGCGCAGACTTCTTGCGCATCTTCCGGAGTAGC
>WLPB01000113.1 GCA_009698975.1 Actinomycetota bacterium
CAATTGGGTACCAAGCCAAGTAGGGGAGTCTCTCTACATTCGTCCATTCATGATTGCTACTGAAGTAGGTCTTGGTGTTCGACCATCTAATAAAGCGAAATACATTCTCATTGCAACTCCTGCTGGCGCATACTTTGATCCGTCGAAGCCAGTTTCAGTATGGATCTCAACTGAGTATGTACGTGCAGCTCAAGGTGGCACCGGCGAAGCAAAGTGTGGCGGAAACTACGCAGCTTCACTGATTGCACAAAAGGCTGCAGCAGCACAAGGTTGCGATCAAGTTGTATGGATTGATGCAAAAGAACGTAAATGGGTTGAAGAGATGGGCGGCATGAACCTTTACTTCGTTAAAGGTAAAGGCGCAGAGGCACGGGTAATCACACCAAAGCTCACTGGCACATTACTTCCTGGCATCACGCGCGATTCGATTTTATCTGCCGCTAAAGATCTTGGTTATAAGACTGAAGAGGTAATGCTCTCTATCGATGATTGGCGCGATGGAATTGCCTCCGGAGAAATCACTGAAATCTTTGCTTGCGGAACTGCTGCCGTAATCGCACCTGTCGGACAAGCAAAATCAACAATGGGCACCTGGGTGACCGGCGACGGAACACCCGGCCCAATCACAATGCAGATTCGCAACCACATGTTGGCTATTCAGCACGGAAACACAGTGGATACCCACAACTGGATGAAACCGGTTATTGCATGAGTATCGACGACAGCTTTCATATCTACGACACCACTCTTCGCGATGGTGCCCAGCAAGAAGGACTCAACCTTTCTATTCATGACAAGCTCACGATTGCTCGACACCTAGATGATTTAGGCGTTGGCTTCATCGAGGGCGGTTGGCCTGGCGCTAATCCAAAAGATACCGAATTCTTCGCACTCGCCAAGAAAGAGCTCAAGCTTAAGAACTCTACCTTTGTAGCTTTTGGCGCTACTCGCCGTCCCAACGCAAAGGCGGCAGATGATGTTCTTCTCGGCGCGCTTCGTGATTCAGGCGCTCCAGTAGTAACTCTCGTTGCAAAATCTTACGACCGCCACGTTGATCTTGCTCTCAAAACATCGTTGGATGAAAACCTCGCAATGGTTCGCGACTCCATCACGCACCTTCGCGCCGAAGGCCAGCGAGTATTTCTTGATGCCGAACACTTCTTTGATGGCTATCGTGCCAATCGTGCTTATGCTCTTGAGGTAATTCGCGTGGCTATGGAAGCTGGCGCCGATGTTGCCGCGTTATGCGATACCAATGGTGGAATGTTGCCAGATGAGATTGCAGATGTCGTAAACGATGTTATGGGCGCAACATCAGCCCGACTCGGTATTCATTGCCACAATGACACCGGTTGCGCAGTTGCTAACTCAATGGCGGCAGTTGCTGCCGGAGTTACCCATGTGCAAGGAACGCTCAATGGATATGGTGAGCGCACAGGTAATGCTGACCTCGTCACTATCATCGCTAACTTAGAGCTCAAGAAGAAGAAGGAAGTTCTTCCGGTCAACGCACTTCGCGAAGCATTCCGCATCTCTCATGCCGTAGCCGAAGTAACCAACATTTCACCTTCTCCACGTCAGCCATATACAGGCGTATCTGCATTTGCTCACAAGGCAGGTCTTCACGCATCTGCCATCAAAGTAGATCCAATGCTGTATCAACATGAAGATCCAGCATCCGTTGGTAACGATATGCGCATGCTCGTCTCAGATATGGCCGGGCGTGCATCGATCGAACTGAAATCTCAAGAGCTCGGTGTTGACCTTGGGGGAGACCGCGAACTCATTACTCGTATTGTTGAAAAGGTAAAGGTGATGGAGGCTCAAGGCTTTACCTTTGAAGCTGCCGATGCCTCTTTCGAGCTACTTCTTCTCGAGGAATCTTCTGGAACTCGTCCATCATTTTTCTCAATCGCTCATTGGCTCACCACCACTGAACACAGCGCAGATGGAACCATTGTCACAAAATCAGAAGTCACGGTTACGGCTCAGGGCAGAGAGATCACATGCTCTGGTTCTGGAAATGGTCCGGTTAACTCATTCGATACAGCGCTTCGTAATGGCCTCAATACTTTGTACCCTCAACTCGAGGTTCTCGAACTTACCGATTATAAAGTACGCATCCTCGAGGGTCGACTCGGCACGGGTGCGATTACTCGCGTATTGATCGAAACTTCTGACGGCAAGGGTGAATGGAATACCGTGGGTGTTCACGAGAATGTTATTGCCGCATCTGCTATGGCCCTTGAAGATGCACTCACCTTCGGATTGTTGCGCCAGGGCTTAAAGCCTTAATTTCATTCAGCGGAGTAACCTTCTCGTATGGTCACCAGTAATGAGATCCGTAATGCGTACTCTCATTACTTAACTGCCGAAAAAGCTCTCTCCGCCCACACCGTCCGCGCATATCTTGGCGATCTTGATTCATTCATAGATCACATGGGACGAAATGGGATATCAGATATTGCCGATATCAATCTTCCACTTATTCGCTCATGGCTGTCAACTCAGCAAGTACGCGGGGGAGCGCGCACCACACTTTCTAGACGGGCAACTTCGATACGTCTCTTTACTAAGTGGGCAACAAAGCGCGGTTATCTTGCAAGTGATGTCGGATCAACTTTAGCGACTCCAAAGCCGCATAGAACCCTGCCCGGAGTCCTGACACAAGGCGATGCGGTTACAGCTCTCGATTCGATGGCCACTCGCGCCGCTGAATTTGATACTCCAACTTCTATTCGAGATGTTGCAATAGTTGAACTTCTATATGCAACTGGCGCGCGAGTATCTGAGGTATGCGGCCTTGACCTTGAGGATCTCGATTTTAATCGCAACACGATTCGCGTTCTTGGTAAAGGAAATAAGGAGCGGATGATTCCGATGGGTGCACCTGCAGTGAAAGCACTCAACACTTACATCAATACCGCGCGCCCATTACTCGCTAATGACAAATCGGCTCGTGCGCTATTTCTGGGAGCCCGCGGCAAACGAATTGATCAACGTGCAGTCCGCACAATTGTCTATGAAGCTTTAGCAGCCCTAGAAGGTGTCGAACGAATGGGGCCTCATGCCTTGCGCCATTCAGCGGCAACCCACTTGCTCGAAGGGGGCGCAGACCTTCGCACCGTCCAAGAGATTCTTGGCCACTCTTCATTGGCCACAACACAGATCTATACCCATGTATCGACTGAACGCCTTCGTCAGGCCTTTAAACAGGCCCATCCTCGCGCCTAAAGCGATGGATTTTGCACCCTCCACGCTCAGGTAGACTCGCCCCTGCACAGATCGCAAGGTTTGTGACATCTCAGCGTTCTTGTCCTGAACCGCCTAGCGGGGAAGGTCAGCCACTTCGGTCCATCGAGTTAATTACTAATTAACAAATTGGTCGGCGTTGTGAACGCGACGGGCCTAACAAATAGTTAAGCCATTAACCGATCGGGTGAGCGCTGCGCGCGAACCCACAAAGGAGCGTGCCGTCATGGCAGGAGTAACAATGCGCGAACTCCTCGACAGCGGAGTCCACTTCGGACACCAGACTCGTCGATGGAACCCAAAGATGAAGCGTTTTATTTTCACAGAACGCAATGGCATCTACATCATCGATATCCAGCAATCACTTGCTTTGATCGATCAGGCTTATGCATTCACGAAGGACATTGTCGCCAAGGGTGGACATGTTCTATTCGTAGGAACAAAGAAGCAAGCACACACACCGATTATCAATCAAGCAGCTCGCGTTGGCATGCCAACAGTTACAGAGCGCTGGTTGGGTGGAATGCTGACAAACTTCCCAACAGTTCTTAAGCGTATTCAGCGCCTCAAGGAGCTCGAAGCTCTTGAAGATAAGAACGATCTACTTCTTACAAAGAAGGAGCTCTTGATGCTTCGTCGCGAACGCGAGAAGCTCTTTAAGAACCTTGACGGTATCCGTAACATGACAAAGCTTCCTTCAGCAATCTGGGTTGTTGATACTAAGAAGGAGCACCTCGCAGTACAGGAAGCTAAGAAGCTTGGCATCCCTGTTATTGCAATCCTTGATACCAACTGTGATCCAGATGAAGTTGATTACAAGATTCCTGGTAACGACGATGCAATTCGCTCAATCGAGCTTCTTACACGCGTTATCACTGATGCAATTGCTGAAGGCCTTAAGGCTCGTTCAGCTGCTGCAGCACCAACAGCTGTTGTCGAAGCTGCTGAGTCACTCGAGAAGGAAATTCTCGCGGCAGCTCCTGCAGAAGAAGCAGCAACAGCAGTAGATGCAGCTCCAGCAACAACACCGGAGGCGTAATTTATGGCTAACTACACAGCAGAAGATGTAAAGCGTTTACGCGAAGCAACAGCTGCCGGAATGCTTGATTGCAAGAAGGCACTCGATGAGGC
>WLPB01000114.1 GCA_009698975.1 Actinomycetota bacterium
CCAAACACCCTGGGTCCTCAATCTGTAGCAGCGCTCGATGCCGCAATTACTGAAGCGCTTTTACACAAACCAGCTGCAATCGCTGTAACAGGTAAGCCATTCATCTTTGCAGCGGGCGCAGATCTCTCGGCTCTTTCATTTCTGACAGAGCGCTCTCAAGCACTTGCAATTGGAAAGTTGGGCCATGATGTCTTCCGACGTCTCGGCGAACTTGATGTACCAACCTTCTCATTTATCAATGGGCTAGCCCTTGGTGGCGGTCTCGAGATTGGCCTGCAGAGTACCTACCGCACGCTCTCATCGACTGCATTCACCGGTCTTCCTGAAGTATTCCTCGGTCTAGTTCCAGGTTGGGGCGGAGCCACACTTCTTCCAAAGTTGGTTGGACCAGAGCGTGCAGTGCAAGTAATTGTTCTCAATGCCCTCAACAACAACACAATGATGAAAGCTAAAGATGCTCTCTCACTCGGCGTAGTCGATGCCGTCTTTGAACCTGCAGACTTCCTTGAAAAGTCTGTTGCATTTGCAGCATCTGTTCTCGCTGGTACGACAAAGATTGAACGAAAAGACTACTCTCAAGATCCCGCTTGGGATGCCGCACTTGCAACTGGCAAAGCTGCTGCTTTAAAGAAATTTGGCGGCGCAGATATCGCATCACCTCGCAAGGCGCTCGAGCTCATCTCTGCAGCGCGTACCAATACTCGCTCAGAGGGATTCGATGCTGAAGATCAAGTATTAGCTGATCTCACTATGTCGGATTCACTTCGAGCCTCACTTTATGCCTTCAATCTCATTCAGAAGAAGCGTAAGAAGGTAGAAGGCGCCCCAAAGGCGAACCTTGCCCGGAAAGTTTCAAAGGTAGGCGTTGTTGGTGCTGGCCTTATGGCATCCCAACTCGCACTACTACTTGTTCGCAATCTCAAATGCCCAGTCGTGATGACAGATATTGACCAAGAGCGAGCAGATAAAGGCGTTGCTTGGGTTAAGGCAGAGCTCACAAAGCTCGTTGAGAAGAAGCGCATGAGTCCCGAGAGCGCTGCTCGTTTATCAGGACTTGTATCGGGTTCTGCAGATAAGAGCGTATATGCAGGATGCGACTTTGTGATTGAAGCAATCTTCGAAGAACTCTCACTGAAACAAGAGCTCTTCAAGACTCTTGAAACAATCGTCTCACCTGAATGTGTTCTCGCTACAAACACCTCATCTCTCTCAGTTGAGAAGATGAGTATTGGCATGAAAAATCCAGAAAGAGTTGTAGGTTTCCACTTCTTTAATCCTGTTGCTGTAATGCCTTTACTTGAGATCGCACGTACCTCTCATACAGATGATGCAACAGCTGCAACTGCAGTCGAAGTTGGCAAGTCTCTCAAGAAGACGATGATCATTTGTAAAGATGCTCCTGGCTTTGTAGTTAATCGCCTTCTTACTCGCTTCATGGGAGAGATCACCGATGCAGTTGATGAAGGTACAGACCCATCAGTTGCAGATAACGCAATGCGTTCAATCGGTTTCCCAATGAGCCCATTTGAATTACTTGGTCTTGTCGGTCCGGGAGTGGGACTACATGTTGCAGAGACGCTTCATGAAAACCTCGGTCCTCGTTACCGCATCTCCCCCACTATGCAAGCAATGGTGAAAGAGGGAGTTAAATCCTTCTACATTAAGAATGAGGACGGTTCATTTGGACCGAATCCAGCTGCCCTTGCTCTAATCCATAAGGGAGATACACCATCTACTGCCGAGCAGGTCTGTACACGTGCTCTTACAGCTCTGGCAGAGGAAGCGCGCATGATGCTCAATGAAGGTGTAGTCAGCTCACCTGCCGAGATAGATCTCTGTATGTTGCTAGGAGCAGGATGGCCAATGCATCTGGGAGGAATCTTGCCGTACTTAGATCGCGAAGGAATTAGCGAATCTGTGAGCGGTCAACGTTTTCATGCTCCGGGAATTGCATCGGTACTGAAGTAGAGCTCCACTCTACAATTTCGCGAGCAATCTTTTGAGCGGTGATTCCTAGATCTTCTAGGATTTCTCCGCGCTTGGAGTGTTCAATAAATTCAAGTGGTACGCCAATGCTATGAATCGAAATTTCTAAACGCGCATCGCGGAACATCTCTGATAGTGATGATGCAATTCCGCCGTGGCGGATGCCATCTTCGATTACAACGACGCTCTTATAGCGCTGCGCCATTGTCAGCAGTGATTGCGGCAGCGGCTTAACCCAACGTGGATCAACAACCGTCACACCCACACCCTCGCGGTATGCGGCAGAGGCTGCTTCAACTGCAATCGATGCCATAGCTCCGATGCTGACAAAGAGAACATCTGCGCTCTCGCCTCGATACAAGATATCGATGCCATCACGTGTTTCAAAAGCTGGAATATCTTGCTGTACTGCGCCTTTAGGAAAGCGAATAAGTGTAGGTCGGTCATCAATTGCAACCGCCTCGTGCAACGCTTGACGAAGTCTTGCGCCGTCGCGCGGGGCCGCAACTTCGAGAGTGGGAACTATTCCGGTCAGCGCTAAATCCCAAATGCCGTGGTGAGACGGTCCATCATCTCCAGTAATTCCGGCACGATCGAGGACAAAGGTTACCCCTGCTTTGTGGAGAGCTACATCAAGTAAAACTTGATCGATAGCGCGATTAAGGAAGGTTGAGTAGACAGCAACGACAGGATGAAGTCCGGTATAGGCAAGTCCAGCGGCACTTGTTACGGCATGTTGTTCGGCAATACCAACATCAATGGTGCGCTCAGGAAATGCATCTGCAAATTTATCGAGACCTGTTGGCCCAAGCATCGCAGCGGTTATTGCGACCACATCAGCTCGCTCTTTTCCGATTTCAACGAGTTCGGTAGAGAAGACATCGGTCCAAGAGAGTCCGCTCTTCTTCACCGGAGTGCCAGTTTCAGGATCAACAATTCCTACTGCATGGAACTTCTCCGCTTCATCAGCGAGAGCAGGTTTGTGTCCGCGACCTTTTTCGGTAATCACATGCACTAATACTGGCTCGCCAAACTCTTTCGCCTGTTCAAGAGCGCGATCCATTGCCGCAATATCGTGACCATCAATCGGACCAATGTATTTCAGACCTAAATCTTCAAACATTCCTTGTGGAGCGACAATATCTTTAATGCCCTTTTTCATTCCATGGAGCGTTTCAAAGATTGGCGCACCTACAACAGGAGTCTTCTGCAAAACCTCTTTGCCCCAATCAAGGAAGCGCTCATAGCCCTGAGTCATGCGAAGGGTCGATAAGTGAACAGCTAAGCCACCGATAGTTGGCGAGTAGGAACGCTCATTATCGTTCACAACGATTACAAGCTTGCGTTCACCTGCCGTTGCAATGTTATTGAGAGCCTCCCATGACATGCCACCCGTAAGTGCACCGTCTCCAACAACGACAACTACATGGCGATCATTTTGGCCAGTAATGGAGAAACCGCGAGAAATTCCATCGCCCCATGAGAGCGCAGTTGATGCGTGTGAATTTTCTATGACATCGTGATCAGATTCGGCTCTTGATGGATACCCAGCGAGCCCTCCACGTTGGCGGAGTTGATCAAATTTATCTGCACGACCCGTGACAATCTTGTGAACATAACTTTGATGTCCAGTGTCGAAGAGAACAATATCTTTTGGCGAATCGAAGGTGCGATGGATTGAGATGGTGAGCTCAACAACGCCTAGGTTTGGCCCTAGATGCCCACCTGTGCGGGAGACCTTCTCAATAAGAAAGCTCCGAATTTCCGCTGCCAGCTCGCTGAGTTGAGCAGGGCTCAACCCTTTGAGATCGGCTGGGCCAGCAATATTTTCGAGCACGACGCTATTCTAAGTCCGAATAGGGTCTATTCGCGAGAGTTAGCCACGAAGTGAGCGAAGCACATATTGCATGATTCCACCATGGCGGTAGTAGTCCGCTTCGCCAGGGGTATCGATTCGAACACGAGCCATAAAGCTCTTGCCGCCAGCAGTGACCTGAATCTCCTTTGGAACTCCACCTTCATTTAGTGCTGAGATTCCTACAAAGTTAAATACCTCTTCGCCGGTGAGCCCTAGGGATGCTGCGCTCTCGCCATCACGATACTGCAAAGGCAGAACCCCCATACCAATCAAGTTTGAGCGATGAATTCTTTCAAAAGATTCGGCGATGACCGCACGTACTCCAAGCAGCGCCGTTCCCTTTGCTGCCCAGTCCCGAGAAGATCCTGAACCGTATTCTTTACCTGCAAGAATAACGAGTGGAACTCCCGCTGCTTGATAGGCAACTGATGCATCATAAATTGTGCTGTGATCTCCATTGCTCATAAAGTTTCGAGTAAATCCACCTTCAACGCCATCGAGCAGAAGATTCTTGAG
>WLPB01000115.1 GCA_009698975.1 Actinomycetota bacterium
GCATTTCAATATCAGCGGCGATGAAGTCAATTACCTTCGACGGCGCAGGCGTTCTGTTACAAGGTTCAGTCTTGATTATTGCGCTGCTCTCGATATTTCTTATTGCAGATCAAACAAACTTCACCGCTGCAGCAGCAACCGTTCCTGGTTCTACTGAAGAGCGGGAAGCGCATCTGGGCCAATCGCGCACGACTGAAGTTTTCCCACTTACGCTCTTTGCGGTAGCGGGCATGATGCTATTTACAGTAGCAAGTGATCTCATCACTCTCTTTGTAGCGCTAGAAGTGCTCTCACTCCCTCTCTATTTGATGGCAGGTCTGGCTCGAAATCGTCGCCTTGCATCACAAGAGGCTGCGCTCAAATACTTCCTTCTTGGAGCCTTCGCCTCAGCCTTCTTCCTCTTTGGAGCCTCATTTATCTACGGATATTCATCTTCCTTAACCTATTCAGGTATTCAGGCAGCTGTGGTGGGTGGTTCTGGAAATGATGTCTTCTTACTTCTCGGAATGGCTCTGATCTCTGTCGGTCTCCTCTTTAAAGTCGGCGCATTCCCATTCCATGCTTGGTCACCTGATGTTTATCAAGGTTCCCCTACAGCGATTACTGCCTTTATGGCGGCAGCTACCAAGGTTGCAGCTTTTGGCGCAATCCTGCGCCTCTTCTATGTTGTCTTCGCAAATGCAGAATGGGAGTGGAAGCCAGCCGCGGTAGTTATTGCTATTGCAACTATGGTTTTTGGCTCACTCGTTGCAATTACTCAGCGCGATGTGAAGCGCATGCTCGCGTACTCTTCGATTGCTCATGCAGGATTCTTACTCTCTGGTGTTATCGCGCTCAACAAAGCGGGACTAGAGGCATCAATTTTCTATCTACTCGCATACGGTATTGCCACCGTTGGAGCATTTGCGATTGTGACACTTATCCGTGACTCAAGTGGTGAGGTAACTGACCTTAATCGCTGGAGTGGTCTCGGAAAGCGGTCACCAGTCGTTGCCTCAACATTTGCATTCTTCCTCTTAGCATTTGCTGGTATCCCTATGACCAGCGGATTTATCGGAAAATTCTCCATATTCTCGGCTGCGTATCAGTCAGGAAGTCTGGCAATTCTCATTGCCGGTGTGCTCTCTTCAGCAATCGCAGCTTTCTTCTATATTCGAGTTATTGTTCTTATGTTCTTTAAAGATCCAGTTGCAGATGGAACAAGTGTTGTTCTTCCATCTGCATTAACAACAATCGCAATCACGATTTCAGCAGTTGTTACTCTGGTTCTGGGACTCTTCCCGGCACCTCTCCTTGATTTCATCGCATCTACTGCGACATTTGTTCGCTAATGTCTATCAATCCCAGCTTAGGCATTCCGGGGATAGCTCCGTCGCTCGAGGCAGAGATCTTGATTGGAATGAACTCTGTTGAGGAGCTCCTTCACAGTCAGATAAGAGGGAAATATCCATTGGTAGAGGAGGCCTCGCGCCACCTCGTTGCAGCTGGCGGCAAGCGGTTACGACCATTGTTAACTCTCTTAGCCTCTCATTACGGCGATAAGAGCCGTCCCGGGATCATTGAATCCGCAGCGGTCTGCGAACTCACACACGTTGCAACGCTTTATCACGATGATGTGATGGATGAAGCGCCACTTCGTCGGGGGGTCGAGAGCGCTAATAATCGTTGGGGAAATACCGTCGCAATCCTCACCGGTGATTATCTCTTTGCAAAAGTCTCGGCACTCCTTGCAGATATCGGTCCCGAAGCAGTTCGACTACAAGCACATACATTTGAGCGACTTGTCATCGGCCAGATTATGGAGACACAAGGACCAGCCGACGGTCTGGATCCGCTTGAACATTATCTTCGCGTTGTAGCCGACAAGACAGGTTCGCTGATTGCTGCATCTGCGAGATTTGGCGCGATGGCCGCTGGAGCACCTGAGGAGATTAAAGAGACACTTACAGTTTTCGGCGAAAAAATCGGTGTTGCTTTCCAGTTGGCAGATGATGTGATTGATATTTCAAGTGATTCATTTGAGTCAGGAAAGACACCAGGCACCGACTTGCGAGAAGGGGTACCAACGCTGGTGACTCTCAATGTCATTGCGATGAATCGCCCGGAAGATCGCGAACTCATTGAACTCTTAAAATCTCCGATTAAGGATGAGGCAACAGTTCAGGAAGTTATTTCGATACTTCGAGAGCATCCAGCCCTTGAAATCTCCCGCACTCAAATGCTGCAATACGCTAAAGATGCTCGTGCAGCTTTAGGACCGCTACCAATTAATGATGTGACTTCTGCACTCTTCTTACTGTGTGATGCGATTATTGATAGAACGGCTTGATCTCACCAAATCAACTCCCAATGTAATCAGGGCAATCCAGATGACAAAGAACCCAATCCAACTTGCGAGTGACATATCCTCATGTCGAAGCCACACGCCTATTGCAAATTGAATTGTTGGCGTGATGTATTGAAGAAGACCAATGACGGTGTACGGCAGACGCGTTGTAGAACCGTTAAAGAGCAAGAGCGGAACTGCTGTAACTACGCCAGCGCTGAGCAATAACACGGTAATCCCTATACTTTGGCCGAATTGGCCCGTCCCTTGATTCTGTAATATCAGAAGAAAAATTGCATATGGCAGCAGCGAAATCAGGGTTTCGATAGTTAGCCCCTCGAGCGCTCCAAGGCCAAGGACCTTCTTTATTACTCCGTAGCTTCCCCATGAGAGCGCAAGCGAGATCGCAATCCAAGGCAGATGCCCATAATCAACAGTCAAGATAATCACACCCACTGTTGCGATGGCGACAGCCAGCCATTGGCCAGCCCGCATCTTCTCTTTCAGAAGGATGACACCAAAGGCAATCATTACCAGGGGATTGATGTAGTAACCCAAAGAAGCTTCGACAACATGTCCATTATTGGTCGCCCAGATGTAGGTGATCCAATTAATTGATATCAATATTGAGGTAGCGGTGAGCCCGATGAGTATCTTGGGTTCGCGAAGCCGGCCAAACATCGCTCGAAGTTTTTTGTTAAAGGCCAGAACTACAAGGCAGAAGAGCAGAGTCCAGACGGCGCGATGAGCAACAATTTCATATGCACTCGCTGGTTTAAGCAGCGGCCAGAAGAGTGGAAAAAGCCCCCACAATATGTACGCGCTTAATCCAAAAATTAAACCAAGCGATTTCTCGCTTCTCGTCTCAGCCAAGATCGATTAGCGGTAATTTGTGAATTGAACGGCGAAGTCGAAAGGACCTTCTTTTATTTGGGTGATGGCATCTTGAAGATCATCACGGCTCTTAGATGAAACGCGAAGTTCATCTCCTTGAATCTGAGTCTTGATTGTCTTCGGTCCTTCATCGCGTAAAAATTTCGCAATCTTCTTAGCATTCTCAGTCGAGATTCCCTCTTTGAGCGTGCAACCAATCTTGTAGATTTTTCCGGAAAGTTGCGGTTCTCCAGCATCAAGATGTTTGAGTGAGACTCCGCGTTTGATCATCTTCTCTTTAACGACCTCAAGGGCAGCCTTTGCGCGCTCTTCTGTGCCAGCCTCAATTTTGATTGTCTCGCCCGAGAGCTCGACTGATGTGCCAGTATTTTTGAAATCAAAGCGTGTATCAATCTCTCGGATTGCTTGATTAATTGCATTATCAAGCTCCATGCGATCAATCTTGGAGACTACGTCAAAACTGGAATCTGCCACGAGATGCCCTCTACTTTCTTAATTACCCTGCGATTGTCGCCAGAATCGTCTTTACCTGCGCAGGTGTGGGATAGGACGATTGAGTGCCCAGTCTAGTGACGCTATCGGAGGCACACGCGCAACCAAGGGCGAGAGCCTCTTCTTCGCTCAGCCCCAATGCAAGACCGACCGAGAATGAGCCTACAAAGGCATCTCCAGCGCCCGTTGTATCAATTGCTTTAACAACTGGAGCACTTACTCGGATTACGCGACCATCGAGAGTGGTAAGCGCTGCACCTTTATCACCAAGTGTTACTGCAAAGCGCGTCTTCAATGTTGATGCAAGTTCAAGGATGATCGCATCGCTCGTTGGTTCCAGACCCTGCGGATGCATTCCTGCAAATTCTGTCTCATTGGGAATTATCCAATCACTCGCTGAAATAAGATCGGCAGAGATCTCTGCAAAAGGTGCAGGATTAAGAATTGTTATTGCACCAAATTCGTGGGCAGTTTTAAATGCTTGGGTAGTAACAGCCTGTGGAATTTCAAGTTGGCCTATAACGATTTGATAACTCTTTAAACTCTCAAGTGCAGATTTAGCTTGAGCGGGAGTCATCGCATTATTAGCTCCTGGTACGCAAATTATGCGGTTAGTTCCATCAGGTTCAACCCA
>WLPB01000116.1 GCA_009698975.1 Actinomycetota bacterium
CTGGTCTTCATTATGAGTTCAGCAACGAGGATGCGATTCATGCGATAAAAGTTCTCAGACTCTCAACCGGTGAAATATTTAATCTCAGTGATGGCAAAGGCGCTTGGGCGCGAGTTGTCATTGAAGATGTGGCAAAGAAATCAATGCGCGTCAAAGTTCTAGAGACCGGCTTTGAAAAGCCGCTCGATACAACTTTTACAATTGTGCAAGCAATTCCCAAAGGCGATCGCATTAAAGATGCCATCGAACTATCTACCGAAGGGGGAGCCGATCGCATTGTGATGTGGAAGGCGACCCGTAGCATTGGCCGTTCTGAAGATAAGATTGAAAAACTTCAGCTCACAGCCCGTGAGGCGTCCAAGCAATCTCGCCGCTTTCGTATTCCAGTGGTTGCAGGCGTTGCAACAACCGAAAACATTGTGGATGAGATTGCCAAGTCAGATCTGACTCTGATTCTTCATGAGAGCGCCGTCAACTCACTCTCCTCGGTTGTCACACCTGGGTCCAAGAACGTTCTGATCCTCATTGGTCCAGAAGGTGGACTTACAGATGAAGAGATTGAGACCTTCGCAGCAGCCGGTGGCAAGGTTGTTTTGATGGGAAGACCGATTTTGCGCTCGGCACACGCTGGCTTGGCCGCACTTGCTGCGGTCAACACGGCCCTTTCTGTGTGGTGAAAACCCGCTACACCCGATAGATTTTCGAACTATATGGAGCGCCTTTTAATCACCATCCCACCTTCCATCCCCATGGTCGCACTTCTCGGCGCCGGCGATAGCAATATTCTCGCGATTGAAGCGGCATTTCCTTCAGTTAATGTCACCGTTCGATCTAATGAAATTACTCTTCGCGGTCCACATATCGATTGCATTGCACTAGAAAAACTCTTAGGCGAGATGCTTGTTGTCATTCGTGGAGGCCAGACACTCAATGTTGATGCAGTTCTGCGCAGCATTGCGATGATTGAATCTGCACCAGCACAGAGCCCGAGCGAAGTCTTATCACTGAATATCGTCAGCAACCGCGGCCGCACAATTAGACCAAAGACCGCCAACCAGAAGCTCTATGTTGATGCAATCGAAGAGAACACAATTACATTTGGAATCGGTCCGGCCGGAACAGGTAAGACATATCTAGCAATGGCAAAAGCTGTTGCAGCTTTGCAGGCAAAGCAGGTCAATCGCATTATTTTATCTCGCCCCGCAGTTGAGGCTGGCGAAAAGTTAGGATTCTTACCTGGCACCCTAGGCGAGAAGATTGATCCATATCTTCGCCCTTTATTCGATGCACTGCACGACATGATTGATGCAGAATCAATTCCTCGCTTGATGCAATCTGGAGTTATCGAAGTTGCGCCGCTGGCATTTATGCGTGGACGAACTCTCAACGATGCCTTTGTTATTCTCGATGAAGCTCAGAACACAACTCCGGAGCAGATGAAGATGTTCCTCACCCGTCTTGGTTTTGGCTCAAAGATGGTTATCACCGGCGATGTTACGCAAAATGATCTTCCTAATGGACAGCGCAGTGGACTTTCTATTATTCGCGAAATTCTGGGCGAGGTAGATGACATTGCATTTATGGATCTGACAGCCGAAGATGTTGTGCGACATAGACTTATTGGCGATATTGTCCGCGCTTACGACTCATTTGAGGTACGCAAGACCCAGCCTATTAACCTCCGCAAACAACAGTGATTGATAACTCGTGACCGTTGAAGTAACTAATCGCTCTGGCCAACTCGTGCCGGCCGCTGAAATCATCTCCTTGTTAACTTTTGGCATCGATTACATGGAGTTACACCCTGAGTGCGAACTGTCAGTGAGCTTTGTCGATGATCAAGAGATGGAAGTGCTACATATCAAGTGGATGGATGAACCTGGAACTACAGATGTTCTCTCATTTCCGATGGATATGCCGGAAGGCCCAGATGATCCTGTAACTCTCGGCGATATTGTCATTGATCCAATTGTTGCAGCGCGTCAAGCGTCTGCTGCTGGTCACAGCACTAACCATGAGATGTATATCCTTGCTACTCACGGTTTGCTGCACATCTTGGGATATGACCATGCAGACCGCGATGAAGAGAAAGTCATGTTTGAAATGCAAGAGACAATCGTAAAGAAATGGGAAAGTAGTAAATGAATCAATTCCGCAAGGGGCTCAGCTCGGTCTTGGTTTTTATCTACACCCCTGTCATCAAAGGTGCTATAGCTCTCGGTAATTTCATCACTCCAGATAAGAGATTTCAGTGGGGTCTTTTCACAGATGAGAACCAACTTCGTTCTCTGATGGATCGCGCCCGCAATACTGGCCTCGTCGAATCTGATGAGCACGAGATGATCCATAATGTTTTTGATCTTGGCGAGACTCTTGTACGCGAGCTTATGGTTCCCCGCACCGAAATGGTCTGGGTCGAGCACGATAAGAGCCTTCGCCAGGCGCTTTCACTCGCACTTCGTTCTGGGTACTCGCGTATTCCGGTTGCCGGCGAAGATTTGGATAACATCATTGGTTTTGCCTACGTTAAAGATTTAGCTAAGCGCGCACTTGATCATCACGAGTCTGAGACAACTGAAAAAGTTGAACAACATATGCGCCCACCGGTCTTTGTTCCCGAGAACAAGGAAGCAGCAGACTTACTGAAAGAGATGCAGCGCGACCAGATTCACCTTGCAATTGTGGTTGATGAATACGGCGGCACAGCTGGAATCATTACGATTGAAGATATTATCGAAGAGATCGTTGGCGAAATTGCTGATGAATACGATGATGGGGTTGAAGGCTTCACATGGCTTTCCGAGAACAAGGCGCGTGCAAAAGCATCACTACATATCGAAGACCTTGCCGATGAACTCAAAATTGAAATAGATAAAGAAGATTACGCTGACGTTGACACCATCGGTGGTCTGATGTCACAGAAGCTTGGACGTGTTCCCATTGCAGGAAGCACCGTCTCTATTGGGGGATGGTCGATCACCTCTGAGCGCCCCGTAGGTCGCCGTCGCCGCATTAGTTCGGTAATGATTGAGCGAGTTGAGGTTGCAGAAAACGATCATGAATAATCCAGAAGATCTCAAGCTGGTAACTCTCGCAAAAAATACCCTTGCACGATCTGGTGCCTTGCAAGCTGCTGCTCTTCGAGATAACACTGGGCGCACATATGTCGGAATCAATATTGCATCTCCTGAGCTGACTTTGGATGCCTGCGAGGCGGTGCTCACTGTTGCTCTCGCATCCGGAATTACTGGAATCGAAAGTGTCGTATATGCCGGCGCAGAGAGCGCTCGAATTCAGGTTATCAAGGCCTTCGATACCAACGCTTCGATTTTCTTCACATCACCAGAGGGCCAAACACACGCCCTTTAGCCGTTAAGATACGACAATGCGCGTAGTTAGATTCTCTCCACTGCCAGATACTGGCCTCGGAAGCGATCCTTTATATGGAATCCTCGAAGAAGATAACTCCATCTCCGTCATCACCGGCGATCCCATTTATCAGGGAATCCAAAAGAGCGCAGCAGTCGTTAAGTTAGAGCAGGTTCGAATTCTTGCTCCTGTTCTTCCGCGCAGCAAGATTGTTGCCGTCGGTAAGAACTATGCAGACCATGCCGCCGAGATGGGCGGAGTGGTACCAGATGAACCCATCATCTTTATTAAGCCCAATACAACTGTCATTGGACCAGGCGACACAATTGTTTGGCCAGAGATGGCACCCACAATTGATTATGAAGCGGAGCTCGCGATTGTTATCGGTCGTATCTGCAAAGAAGTACCGGTCGAACGAGCACACGATGTGATCTTCGGTTATACCTTGGCAAATGATGTGACATCGCGCGAGCTACAAAAGCGTGATGGCCAATGGACTCGCGCGAAGGGTTTCGACACATTCTGCCCACTCGGTCCATGGATTGAAACAGAGTTTGTTCCCGGAACACAGCGGATTACCACCACACTCAATGGCGAGGTTAAGCAGGATGCAAGCTTGGACGATATGATTTTTAAGGTTCCGTTCCTGATTAACTTTGTCTCAACTGTGATGACACTTTTTCCAGGCGATGTCATTATCACCGGAACTCCAGCAGGAATTGGTCCGATGCCCGAAAAATCTACTATTGCAGTTGCCATCGAAGGCCTCGGTCAACTAACAAATAAGGTGAGTGCAAGACCATGATGTCAGCCAGAAAAGTAAAGGTACGTTTTGCGCCATCACCTACCGGAGATCTACATGTCGGAAATATCCGCACTGCCCTCTTTGATTGGGCCTTTGCTCGTCACACAGGTGGCACATTCCTCTTTCGTATCGAAGATACTGATACCACTCGCGTAACACCTGAATA
>WLPB01000117.1 GCA_009698975.1 Actinomycetota bacterium
CTGCTCGCAATTTTACTGACAGATATTCTTTACTCTGCGCTGGATCCCCGTATTCGAGTAGGAAGTGGCAAATAAATGTTTGGTCGTAAAAAGAACGTCACAGTCGAATCCACTACCTCAGGTGAGAACGCAATCTCCAACAAGGAGACAGAAGGCCTGAGTCAGGGCCAGATCGTACGAGCGAGATTTATTCGACATAAGGCTGCGATGATTTCTATCTTCGTACTCGCCTTCATCACTATCCTCGTATTTACCGCGCTCGATTGGCGACTCTTCGGCAAGTTCAGAGTTCCAGGTTGGTGGAAGTGGAGTCCAGATGAACTTCCTGAGCTTCGATACGGAACAGATATTTGCGGAGATACGGTCGGCTGTCCAACTATCTCTTTCCGCCCTAAATTCTTAGGCGGAAATGGCATCGGTCTTGGAGATCACCCATTCGGTCAAGATGATATTGGCCGCGATTATCTCTCCCTCGTGATGAAGGGTACCCAGCGTTCACTGAGCGTTATGGTTATTATCGGAATTCTTGGTGGAACAATCGGAACCGTTCTCGGTTCAATCTCAGGTTTCTACCGTGGCAAGGTTGATGCGATATTAGCTCGTTTCACAGATTTCATTATTGTGATTCCAACTCTGATCATCGGCTCTGTAATTGGTTATCGCTTCGGTAACCTCGGTGCAACCTTCCTCGCTTTCTATCTCGGCCTCTTTGCCTGGACCGGGCTCTTCCGCTTCGTTCGTGGTGAATTCCTCACCTTGCGTGAACGCGAATTCGTCGATGCCGCTCGTGTAGCTGGTGCATCTAATCGCCGCATTATCTTCAAGCATGTTCTACCTAATGCAGTCGGAATCATCATCGTTTCCGTAACGCTGCTGATGTCAGGTGCAATCTTGCTAGAAACGGCGCTGAGCTACCTTGGATTCGGCGTTGTCGAACCCGATGTTTCATTGGGGCTCTTGATCAGTAAGTACCAGGACTCATTTACGACTCGTCCATGGCTCTTCTGGTACCCAGGTCTCTTCATTATCGCTATTGCTCTGAGCGTTAACTTTATTGGTGATGGTCTTCGTGACGCATTTGATCCGCGTCAACGTCGCCGAATCACCAAGAAAGAGCGCGCTGAGGCACGTGTGGCCGCGAAGGGCGCACATTAATGTCAACGATTACGAGCAGCGTTCCACTTCACGCGCGCATAGTAGGCAGCGATTCCCGAATCACTTTGGGGCAGATCACCCGGAGAGATAGTGCCCGCAATTTCAATGTTAAGTCCTTTCAGGTCAGCGGCATGAACTTTGCGAGCAGCAATACGACTCGTGGCTGGAGCAGCCCACGCATTGATGGTGCGATCGCCAACAGTGACCGACATCGTGTACTTGGTATCGATGCTCTCAATTTCAAGCCAGCTGAAGCGATGAGTACTTATCGGGTTCACAATCACAATCTCTTCATCGCCGATAACAATGTAGGGGCGATGCATAACCAGGTAGAAGAAGGCAGCAACTGCGCCTCCAATGACAATCGAGATAGCGCCGATAAGCAGACTACTCGAGATAACGGTCTGAACGACCAAGATAGCAATAAAGATGTACATAACCCAGGCAGAGATAACACTGGATTTGGGCTGGAACTTTTCACTACTACTCATTCGTCAATTCTGACACAAGGAGTCCAAAATGTCTGAGCCAATACTCAAGGTAAAAGATTTTAATGTTGATTTCTGGGTTGATGGAACCTGGTATCCAGCAGTAATCGATATGAACCTTGATCTCGCACCAGGTCGCGTCCTAGCAATTGTCGGCGAATCAGGTTCAGGTAAGTCAACGACAGCTCTCGGTTTGATGAGCATCCTTGCATCTAACGCTCGCATGTCAGGCAGCGTGAAAGTTAATAATAAAGAGATGCTCAACGCATCAGGTGCAACACTTCGTAAGGCTCGCGGTAACGAAGTTGCCTACATCTTCCAAGAGCCAATGACAGCGCTTAACCCTGTCTACACAATCGGTTTCCAGATTATTGAGACGCTCCGTGCCCACTTTGATATGGGTCCTAAAGAGGCGCACGCTCGCGCACTCGAACTCATTAAACTCGTTGATATTCCAGATCCAGAGAAATCAATCAATAAATACCCACACCAACTTTCAGGTGGTCAGCGCCAGCGTGCAATGATCGCTCAAGCACTTGCTTGTGACCCAGGACTTCTGATTGCAGATGAACCAACAACTGCGCTCGATGTAACTGTTCAGGCAGAAATCCTCGACTTGATGCGTGGCCTCAAAGATAAACTTAGCTCCGCAATCCTTTTGATTACCCACGATATGGGCGTTGTCGCAGATATGGCTGATGAGATCCTTGTCATGAAGGATGGAATCACAGTCGAGCGCGGCACATCAGAGCAGATCTTCTCTAACCCGAAGCATCCATATACACAGAGCCTTTTGGCCTCTGTGCCAAAGTTGGGCTCTAGCAAGCTTCGTGTGCTCGAGATTGCACCAAATACTCCGCCGGTGTTAAAGCTTGAGAATGTAACGATTGAATATCCAAAGCGTGGACGCATGCCAGCATTTACCGCTGTCAAGAACTTCAATCTTGAGATTTATCCTGGTGAGATCGTAGGTCTCGTCGGTGAATCAGGTTCCGGAAAGACAACAATTGGCCGTGCATCAATTGGTCTTCTCCCAATCAAAGAGGGAAAGATTGAGATTGTTGGTCGCGATATCAGCCATGCATCTCAGAAAGAGCTCTCTCAGATCCGCCGCCACACAGGTATCGTCTTCCAGGATCCTGCAAGCTCGCTCAATCCACGTCTTCCAATCGGCGAATCAATCGGCGAACCGCTCTATCTAGCAGGTCTTGCAAAGGGCGCAGCACTTGCAAAGCGAGTTGAAGAACTTCTTGAGCAGGTCGAGCTACCACGAAGCTACCGCAACCGCTTCCCGCACGAACTCTCAGGTGGACAACGTCAACGTATCGGTATTGCTCGCGCACTCGCGCTGACACCAGAACTTCTGATTGCAGATGAACCAACATCAGCGCTCGATGTATCTGTGCAGGCTCGCTTCCTTGATCTTCTTCAGGAACTTCAAGGCAAGCTCAACTTTGCATGTCTCTTCATTAGCCATGACCTTGCAGTCGTTGACATCTTGTCTCACCGCATTGCAGTGATGCAAAATGGCGTACTCGTTGAAACTGGCACTCGCGATCAGATTCTGAAGAATCCACAGAACGCATATACACGTCACCTACTATCTGCAGTGCCTGTTCCAGATCCAACCGAACAGCGCATCCGCCGCGAAGCACGTCTCGCAGCTTCAGCAAAGTAAGGTTTTCTCATGTGTCGCTTACTGGCCTACGCTGCTAGTGAGTCGACTACATTTCCCACCGTCGTAGGCGATAGCTTCACCCAATTTATCGAGCTCTCATCTCTTCACTGTGATGGATGGGGAATCTCAGGTGAGGCGGGCCAGTGCAGCACTGAAGCGGTAGAAGCTCGTCACTCGCAGACCCTTCAGAAAACGCTGGCAGATACCCCTGCGAAGGCGGCACTTCTGCACCTGCGTTGGGCGACTCCCGGCATCCCAGTCGATATCGCCAACAATCATCCCTTTACCTATCAGGGGCTCTCTTTTATCCACAATGGCTCTCTCACGCCCAGCGATGGCCTGGATCAGGCGCTAGAACCCCTCTATCAGGCCCAAATCAAGAGCGAGAGCGACTCTCACCGCTACTTCATGCTTCTCGCCCAGGAGATCGCAAAATCTGGTCTGGAGGCTGGAATCCTCAAGACGATCGAGACTGCCCGCCAAATAACCCGCTACGCAAGTCTCAATGCGATGCTGCTTTCAGATGAACATCTCGTCGTTATCACCGAACACAACCTCGCCAACAAGCCAGTCTTTCTCGATGATGAGTATTACCCGCTTCGCTACATGGTACGCGATGGCGCAGTCATCATCGGGTCAAGTGGTTGGGATCAAGAAGGTTGGACCTTGCTTGAAAATCACACAATCCTGATTATTAAGCGCGATGACTTAACAATGAGGACGGTAGCTATACCTGCCTAAGCAGCCATACACCTTGTGTAGCAGACCCAGATTCAATAATTACTGTTTTGCCTGATGCTTTAACTCCATACAAAGTCTTTTCTACAGAATATCCAAGTGAGCTCAAATCTAGAGTTGTAGAGATTCCCGCTCTCGATAGAAGCACAAGAATTGACTCTTTCTTTGATTCTCTTAGGTACGCGATGTAATCATCTTCAATCGCCACCCA
>WLPB01000118.1 GCA_009698975.1 Actinomycetota bacterium
AAACTAATGAGAAGGCCAGCGAGATTTTGCCATCGCCAATCTTGTCGTAGCGATCAAAGAGGGTGATGGATTCGAGCAAATTGCCAGCTCCGGCACGAAGCGCCGCCTGAACATCGCCAGCGGCTACAGATTCATCCACGATCAGGGCTACATCCTGTAAGGCGGCCGGCATTGTTCCGACGGAGAAAGGTTTTACAAGTTTGGTCTCAGGAAGGACGGAGAGTCCTACCGCGAATGCAACGCTTCGTTCTGGCAATCCATATTTGGCCACAATTCGAGGGTGAAGTTCGCCGGCGTGAGCTACAGCTTTTCCATCAACAATAAGTTCGGCACATCGACCAGGGTGCCACGGTGCGAAATCAGATCGTTGAATACTCCAATTAAGGTTACAGAGCTCAAGAATATCTTGGGCGTAAGCAATCGCATCACGCCATGTATAAGGTCGAGCTGCGCCTTGCCAATCTTCGGACTCATTGCGGCCCACAAGCAGACCAGCAACATGGAATGCCTGCGGCGGAACACTCGCAAGCATCTCATCAATAATTGACTGTGCTGGACGGGACCCAAGAGCCGGCGAAATGGCAGGTACAAGTTTCTGCGAACTACGAAATATTGAACCCATTTCAAATATCGCAAAATCACGAGCCCCACGACTAATGTTTCGCGCCGCAACTTCGATTAATCCCGGTACTAGATGAACACGCATCAGCGGAAATTCTTCAGACATCGGATTAGCAATTCGATAAGTCGCTGCGCGTTCGCCAACAAAGCCCATTGAATCAATTGTTTCTTGATTGGTAAATGGAAAAGTTTGTACTTCAGCAAAGCCACGGCTCGCTAACATCATTGAAATCGCACGCTTGCGCTTCTGGGTCGCCGTAAGTGAGGCATGCAATGGTCGTGGCGGCAGAATCGACGGAATCTTGTCGTATCCAATCATGCGGGCTACTTCTTCCGCGAAATCAGCAGCGTGAATGAGATCAAATCTCCACGATGGTGGGTCAACCTCGAAGGTGGACTCATCAACATCGCACCCCACAGAGCGTAGGTGCCCGGCTATCTCCGAAGGAGAGAGTTCTAGGCCAAGTGTTCTAGATATTTCTTGCGGATCAACTTTAACGACAGGGGCGAAATATGCTCGTCCGTCAGAGACGGTCTCGACATGTTTGGCTGATGAAAGTTGCGTAATTAACTGTACAAATCGAGCTGAGGAGAATTCAGCGAGAGATTGGTCGACTGTTCTTTCAAATCGCCGTGAGGCCTCTGATGAAAGTTTGTGTCGTCGTGAATTCTTTGCGATAGCGACCGGGTCAAAGCGAACTGCTTCAACAGCTATTCGTGAAGTTGTTTCGGTGATTTCTGACTCAAGTCCACCCATCGTGCCTGCCAAAGCTAGTGGCTTCTTATCATCCCAGACCATTAAGTCATCAGGATCGAGCGTTCGTTCTTGTCCATCGAGGGTTGTAAATTTCATTACCTTGCCGGCGCGCTTGATAGAGAGAACACCAGAAATCTTGTCAGCGTCGAATGCGTGAAGTGGTTGACCCAGTTCGAGCATGACGTAGTTGGTTATATCGACAGCGAGTGAGATTGAACGCATTCCCATCTTTTCCAGACGTCGCCGCATCCAGATTGGCGTGTGGGCCTTCTGGTCGAAATCGCTGAGTGTGCGTAGATAGAAAACGGTAGCGGCATCTTTATCGACTATAGAAGCTTTAACACCGCTGCCGCTCGCCTCGAAAGTTAATCCACGAAGTGCATCTACCGGATCCACAAAGTTAAGCCCGAGAGAGGAGGCCACTTCACGAGCTATTCCTCGGATACTGAGCGCATATCCACGATCTGGGTTGACTGCGACATCAAAAATTACATCTTCGAGCTGGAGTGCAGCGAGTGCATCGCTACCAATCTCGACTGCGCCCAGAGCAAATGTCATGATGCCGGCATGGTCATCACTGATTCCAAGTTCGCGCGCAGAACAAATCATTCCATTTGATGTCTTGCCATAGGTTTCGCGCGCACCAATAACAAAATTACCGGGAAGAACTGCGCCTGGTAGGGCTACAACAACGAGATCATTAACTGCGAAGTTGGTTGCGCCGCAGATGACATATCGAACTTCGCCTTCTCCGCAATCGACTCCTACATAGCGGATGGGCTTCTTAAACTCTGTGATTTCTTCAATCGATAACACCTTGCCAAAAGCAAGCGGGCCGGTGATATCTCCACCCTGCACAATGATCTCTTCAACTTCAAATCCAACGCGAATAAGGGCATCGGAGATTTGCTCTGCTGTAATCGATTGTGGAATCTCAACGAATTCTTTAATCCACGATAGAGGTGCGCGCATCAGAGGCCCACTCCAAATTGACGAGAGAATCTAAGGTCGCCTTCGACAATGTCATGCATATCGGTTATTCCATGACGCACCATCAGCGTGCGCTCAAGACCCATTCCAAATGCAAATCCTGAATACTCCGCAGTGTCGATGCCGCATGTTTCTAGCACCTTTGGATTGACCATTCCACACCCGCCCCACTCTATCCAGCGGCCATTGAAGAAGATATCGATTTCGGCGCTAGGTTCGGTGAAGGGAAAGAATGACGGGCGAAGTCGAATAGTCACATCATCGCCGAACATATGACGGGCAAAATTATCTAACGTCCCTTTCAGGTGTGCCATTGTGATGCCTTTATCAACGACGAGTCCCTCTACCTGATGAAAGACCGGGCTATGAGTGGCATCAAGTTCGTCTGCGCGGAAAGTTCGTCCTGGGCTCACCACATAAATTGGAGGTTTCTTCTCGAGCATCGTTCTAATTTGCACAGGAGATGTCTGAGTGCGAAGCACCATGCCAGATTCAAGTGGTTCTATGAAAAATGTATCTTGCATCGTTCGCGCCGGATGATCTGCAGGAATGTTGAGTGCATCAAAGTTAAGCCACCCAGATTCAAGTTCTGGTCCTTCTTCAACAGAAAAACCTTGTTCAATGAAGAAATCTGAGACTTCATTCTTGATAATTGATATTGGATGTAATCCCCCGCGGTGTGAGCGCTGAACCGGCAGGGTGATGTCAACGACTTCCTCAAGCAGGACACGGGCATCTCTTTCGCCCTCTAACCGCGATGTAGATGCTGCGAGAAGCTGAGCAATCTCAGCCTTTGCCTCGCCGATGATTTTGCCCTGAGTAGCTTTCTCATCCGGTGATAGCGAACCCAATCCCCGACTAGCTAAAGAGATTGGGGCCTTATCGCCTACATGAGCAAGGCGAGCAATCTTGAGAGAGTCTAGGTCTGTCGCTGCGTTAAATGCAGCGGCGGCAGCTGCCACCCAGCCTTGAACTTCCTTAGGATTCATGGAGCGAAGTCTAACCTGCGACTGAGCTAGAAAGAGTGAAGATAGCGATAGATGCCGCAGCAGAGAGATTGAGACTTTCAGCTCGTCCGTCCATTGGGATTGTGATAGAGGTAATGGAGCTATCTGCGACGCCGAGGGCACTGATATCTACTCCACGCGCCTCATTACCAAAAATTGAAATATATGAATTCTTCTTGGGAAGTTCAAGAATTGATCTCTTTGCATGAGAGGAGAGAATTAAAGCTTCTGATAGAGGAAGGGCGCTTTGAACTTGCGCGAAAGACAATCCTTCAAAGAGCGGGATATGCCAGAGCGAGCCAGCAGTAGAACGGACAACTTTCGGCGAATACATATCGACGCTACCGGGTGATGTGATGATCGCATCAATACCGAAAGCATCGGCAGTACGCAAAATAGTGCCGGCATTTCCGGGATCTGCAATTTCATGAAGATAGATAACACGAGATGCTTCCTTGAGCGATATCTCAGATAGCTCTGATACATCACGACGCGGAACCGTGCAGAGGGCCAAAATCCCTTGTGGGGTAACGGTCGAGCTCATCTCGGCCATCACTGAATCTGTTACTTCATAAACATCTATCTCGTTGAGATCGAATTCTGAGAGCTTGAGTTCTCCCTCACTCGTAACGTAAAGCTTGTTGATTAATGGTGCTCCATCGGAGGTCAACGCCTCTCGTACTGATTGCAACCCCTCAGCAACGAAGAGCCCAGCGTCGCGACGTTCTTTAACTCCCCGAGAACCAATAAGAGCCTTCACTCGCGCAATATGTGGCGAGTGAAGGCTCTCAATCATTGGTGTTAATTCAGTATCTAGTTACTTCGAT
>WLPB01000119.1 GCA_009698975.1 Actinomycetota bacterium
GATGATGGATATCTCGGTGAAGATCCGCTGGCACAAAAAGGTATTGGCCGTTTAAATGTTTTAGATCTACAAATTCAAATTCGTCGCACACCAAAACCAGTCGTTGCAATGGTTGCTGGATGGGCAATTGGTGGCGGACATGTTCTGCACGTTGTTTGTGATTTAACAATCGCGGCAGATAACGCCAAGTTTGGTCAGACCGGTCCGATGGTTGGTTCATTTGATGGTGGTTATGGTTCAGGTTTACTTGCCGCAAGTGTCGGACAAAAGAAGGCGCGCGAGATCTGGTTTATGACGCGCCAATACGATGCGCAAGAAGCGCTCGCTATGGGATTGGTTAACACCGTTGTTCCACTCAAAGAATTGGAAGCCGAAACTGTTTCGTGGTGCCGCGAGATGTTACGCAATTCCCCACTTGCGCTTCGCTTACTTAAATCTGCGATGAACGCCGCTGATGATGGCCTAGCCGGAATTCAACAACTTGCTGGCGATGCCACCTTGCTATTTTATTTAAGCGAAGAAGGCCAAGAAGGTCGCGATGCTTATAAAGAAAAGCGCGCTCCCGATTTCGGAAAGTTCCCAAAGCGTCCTTAAACCTTATGCTTGATGACCTTCTTAAAACCCTTCGTGTAATTGCACTTCCAACGCGCACCAATTTTCGTGGTGTAAACGTTCGTGAAGTTGCACTTATGCAAGGCCCGCAAGGCTGGGGAGAATTTTCACCATTTCTGGAATACGACGATAACGAGAGCCGGCCGTGGCTCGCTAGCGCCATAGATGCAGCGACAGTTGCTCGCCCCGCGCGATATCGCGATGCCATTGCAGTCAACGGCATAATTCCTGAGCTAAACGATAAAAAAGAGATCGAATCTCTTATGCGCACTTTTTCAGGTGCTAAAACTTTCAAAGTAAAGGTCGGGAATAATCTCACCGAAGATGTCATTCGAGTTGCGAGAGTCTTTTCCAATGCGCCAAAAGCTGCAATCCGTATTGATGTCAACGGTCTGTGGTCTGTAGAAGAAGCGCTTACTCATCTTTACGCTTACTACGAAGAGATTGGCCCATTTCAATATGTTGAACAACCTTGCGCAACAGTCGAAGAACTCCGTGAACTTAAGCGCAAGATAAAGATTCCATTGCGTATCGCAGCAGATGAAGTCATTCGCAAAGCGCCCGATCCATTTGCCGTTGACCTCACTGATGCAGCAGATGTGGTGATGCTAAAGGTTCAACCACTCGGAGGAATTCAACGCTGCCTCGACATTGCAAACCATCACGGCCTGCCCGTAGTTGTCTCAAGTGCTTTAGAGAGCGCCATCGGAATCGAGTACGGACTAGATCTCGCGGCATCAATTAGTGATCTCACCTTTGACTGCGGTTTGGCCACTGGATCACTTTTAGCCAGCGATGTTGCAGCGCATGAAATTAGCGATGGAAAAATCACTTTAGGTCAGATATCTCCACACTTTGATGGCCTTGATGTGTCACCAGAAAGATACGAATGGTGGAAGAATCGCATCATGAGAGTCGGAGCGTTACTTAAATGAGTGATGCAACGAAACTAGCTCGCGTCATAGTCAGGCAAATCATTGAAGCCGGAATAAAAGATGTTGTCATCTCACCTGGATCGCGTAACGCACCTTTATCCATTGCCTTCTATCAAGCGAGCAAAAAAGGCCTTATTTCCCTGCACGTGCGCATAGATGAAAGAACAGCAGCTTTCTTCGCTTTAGGTATCGCAAAAGCATCTGGCCTACCAGTGCCGATTGTCTGTACCAGCGGCACAGCAGTTGCTAATTACCACCCTGCAGTACTTGAAGCATCACATACAAACCAACCTTTGCTAATTCTTACCGCAGATCGCCCCGCTGCACTTCGCCGTACTGGTGCAAACCAAACAACAGAACAAGCACGTATCTTCGGCAAAGCAGTTCGTTACTTCGCAGATATCTCAGGTTCTGTTTATCCAATGGAACTGCCCTTTAACTCACTTCAATCTGGCCCGGTTCATATAAATATTCAATTTGAAGAACCACTAATCGGCGATGCAGATGAATCTTGGTTAGATAATTTAACAATCACTCCACCTAAAGTATTTAATCGCAAGACCCCCGGAACTTTCTATACCAAATCAACTCGCGGAGTTTTGGTAATTGGTCACGATCGCGGGGGCTTGAGCGTTGAATCTGTGAAGAATTTTGCTGATGAACTAGGTTGGCCAATTATTTCTGAAGACCCGCTAACTTTTGCAAACGCAATTTCACATGCCAGCATCTTTCTTACCAACAGCGCAATCGCAAAAGATTTAGCCCCAGATACTGTTGTTGTAATTGGCCGCACTACGTTGTCACGTTCGATCAATTCATTTATCAAGATGGCGCGTAAAGAAATTGTTATTGATCCGCGTATGGCAACAATTGACACAGATCGAATGGCTTCCCAGAAATTCACACAGCTACCGGTTGTTCAAGTACAAACTCCTGATGCCGAATACGCCGAGAAGTGGAATAAGTACTCAGCACGTGCCAAGAAGATGGTTGGCGATATTTCAACATGGTCTGAACAAATCATCGCTCGCGAAATAGCAGCCAATGTCCCAACAGGTACTTCACTATTCATTTCATCATCACGTCCCATCCGCGATCTCGAAGGATTCGCAATAGCCCGCGAAGGCCTGGAAACCTTTGCTAATCGTGGACTTGCGGGCATAGATGGCAACATCTCTACGGCACTCGGCATCGCATCGAAACGCAAAGTAACTATTGCAGTGCTGGGGGATCTGGGTTTCTTGCACGATCTCACCGGGCTTATCCAAAAAGAGCAGATAAACCTAAAAATATTTGTAATCAATAACGATGGGGGAGGAATCTTTTCAACTCTTTCTCAACGCGGAGTCGATGGCTTTGAAGAAGTATTCGGAACACCACACGGACTGGATCCTGCCGCAATTGCGCAATCAATGGGTATCAAATCGAAAACTATTGACTCACAAGCACAGCTCAAGGCAGAACTTAAGGAGACCGTTCAGGGGCTGAGCGTTGTTGTAATAAACGCACCAGATCGTGAAGTCAGCGCAGATTTTCTAAAGGGAATTTATAACAGTATCTCTTCGATGTAGTTATCTACTTAACTGCAGCCAATCCAAGTGGCCGCGAAATAAGTTTCTTCGCCTTTGCTTCACTAACTCCCCAGACAGAGAGACCGATACCAAATGCAACATTTGCTTCTTCGGGCGAGAGCTCTTCAGTGACAAATACAGATTTCAATAGTCCGACATAAATACTGGTCCATAAAACATACCGCTCCTCGAAATCATCTTCCTTAAGCTCTCCGCTAGCGGCAATTGCACGGAAAGCTTTCTTGCCTTCGCCTTTATCTGAAAGAATAAGAATCTCAGACATCTGGTTGACGCAGTTATGAAGCATATTTGCAAAGAGTGGATGCGTCTGCTTGGCCCAGAAAACTCTGCGTCCAGCATCTAGCGTTCTCTCAAGTCTGTCACCAGGTGTCTTTATTTGGCTGGACCAGATAAGAAAACCTACCCATGCCTCACCTAGCGCTTGGATGAATAGTTGATCTTTGTTTTCAAAGTACTTATAGACGGTCGTTGGTGAAACCTCGGCATGTGAAGCAATCTGCTCGATCGTCGCTGACGGACCGATCTCAGCGAGGACTTCCTGTGCATCCTTGATCAGCCGGGCCCGATTGCGGGCGCTATAGGCAGCCTGGCGACCGCCGGTTGCGGTCTCCGCCTGCTTTTTTGCTGCCATGCCCCAATCATAGATCCAGAAGGCAGGTGTGGGATGGGTCACGACATCTGGTGATTGTCAATAACCGTGCATAAATCTTCTAAATGTGACATTCTTAGCCAAGAATGAGTGCTAACCCCAATCTTCACCTCTAGGAGCTGTGTGCCAAGTCAGCCTAAAAAGTTGCTTCTGCGCCTGCGCCTGGGACTCCCCGCCCGCGTGGCACGCTTGCTCGTTGCCGTTTTGGTAGGAACCCTCTTTGTACCAGCCGCATCTGTGATCTCGCTCACACCTTTAGCTCCTACTCTCCTGCAATCCGCCGAAGCGGCCGACTCTTGGGTTTACTGCAGTGGCGGCGGAAGATTGAGAGTCTACGTATACGACACCGGATATATGCATAGAGTTGATAGCCCATTCTATAACGGCGTCCTTTGCACAGGTACTGCA
>WLPB01000012.1 GCA_009698975.1 Actinomycetota bacterium
ATCGTGGCATTGTAGGGATGGCCTCATGTGCCGAGGGATCCGTTTCGATTTTTACCCTGGTATCGCGGTAGCCTTTGCCATCGAAACATTCCAGATTTCTCAAATCTGGCGACTACTACTAGGAAGTGCGTGACTTATGGGTTCCGTTATCAAAAAGCGTCGTAAGCGTATGGCTAAGAAGAAGCATAAGAAGCTTCTTAAGAAGACACGTATTCAGCGCCGTAACGCGAAGTAACCCTTAGATTTTATGGGCGAAGCATCGAAAGCTGGCCATTAATACCAGCAACGAGATACTTCACACGATTAACGACAACCCAGGTGGAAGAAATTTCATCTGGGTCTTCGTTTGCCGCGACAAAGAATACCTTCGGGGTTGGCTTAGTAATATCAATTGCGCAAAGTCTCTTTTCACAATTGAAAGCAATCATGGACCCATCGGTAGAAATCGCAGCCCCTGGCTTTCCGAAACCATCCGTTGTTGCAGTGGATATAGATGAAGGCTTTGAGATTACTTGCCAGCGAACAGTATCTGCTAAAGGAAGAGATGCAGATGAAGCACTCATCCAGGTAGCGGTGATTCCATTAGCGCTCTTTCCAAGTGCCACATCAAAGCCACTTGTCGGAGTTGAAGCTGTCGCTGGTTCAATGGTTTTATACACCCAAGCCTGAGAAGACAATGAAGTTCGTGTAGCTAAACGCACCTCTCCAGAAGTTCGCTCCTTCTTCTGATTGAGCGTTAAGACCGAGTCATAGAGCACATAACTAGTTTTGCCATCAAATATTGCATCAAGGTGGAAAGCAACATCACCTGTTGTGCGCCCATCGGTTTTTCGATCGCCATCGACGAGTTCGTAGTTCCATGTTTTAGCAAGGTTGGATTTTACGGCTCCTAGCAAAATTCCCTGGCTCTCATCACGGTAAAAGACCTGAATCCCCGCGGCAGAGGCAACGCAGGCGCTCGATACGCTGACATCTGATGCAGTTCGAATTCTTATTGAATCTTCATAGTTATTGATGACAGTGCCATTGCCATCAACTATGTCGTAAGAAAAATTCTTTCCATCATATTTCGCGTAGCGTAGATCTTTATCAACGCCATCTGCATAAAAGATATGGAGTACTTGGGTAGTTCCACTTCCATTGACGCAGACTGAGAGTGCACCGGTTATGGGGGATGATGTTTTTCCAGATGACCCACCAGCTCCATCAACGGTCTTTGTAACCCAAATGCGACCGTTCCACATACCAATTTTGAGATCACCTGAAAGTTCATCGATATAAGCTAAAGCAGGCTTTCCATTGAAGGATGTACTGACGACTTCTTTGCCACTACTCCTGCCGTCAGCGCTCGTGCGCTTCCAACTTGGCTGTGGCGTTACATTGTTTGTGACAACAGGGGTTGAAGAGCCATTGGAGTTTGAGGCGACGATAGAAAATGGATAGGAGCTTCCATTCTTAAGGCCAGTGAATATCACGGGCGAAGTACTAGAAGTTTTCACCTGATTAGTGCGGAGATTGCGTACCGAATAGCTAGAAATTTGAGCAGTACGTGCATTCGCAGAGGGATCAAAGGTAATGATTGCTGCGCCATCGGCTACCAGGGCTTTCGGATTACGCACTTCACTCGGAACGCCCACTGCCACTCCAGCGGGAGGTTTGCGTCTCATATCTTCCATCATTGCCAGCATTAATGGTCCTGGCTCGCGGAATATTTCGCCTGCGCTCAAACTTGGAGTCATCATTGCGTCAAGCGTTGAATCTGCAAAAGTAGCTTCATCTAAGTGACTCACTGAAGAACCTTCATCAAAGCGACCGGGTGTATATATCAGCGGTTTTACTCCGTTATTTGCGGCAACACCAAGCGCACCGCTCCAGACGAGAGTGCCGGTCATGGCCTCACCTAATTCAAGGGATGGCGAAGGCAGATCCGCTAATCGACGGCCATCTTCTACCTGTAGATATGCATCGAACGGTGTTGGCTCATCGATATAGCCATATCCTAAATAAGAATCGTATGACGCTGCTGATAAAAATCCGAGCCCATGTCCCATCTCATGCATAAAGACAGATTTAAGGTCATATTTATTTGGATACGAAAGGCCATCGTTAGAGGTGTTCCAGTCAGCAAGTGAATTTACCTGAATGATTATCTCTGATTGATTAGTATTTAAATCTTTACCAGCAATTGCATTGGCAAGGGCAGAGGCATACCAAAGGCTTGAATCCGGGGCTTTTTCGAAATCAGCAAAGAAACCTCCGGGACGTGCACTGCCAAGAATCTCCGTTGATGAAGATCTGGCCCACGAGGCGTCGATGGTGATTGGTACAGATGAAGCAAAGTAGCCTGACCAAATATCGACAGCTGCCTGAAAATCCTGTTCAGCCCACTTAGGGAAATTTTTGTAGTTAACAATAAATTTTGATTTTGCATCCAACTGAGCAACGGGGTTGCGGGGCGATTGTACTTTTACGCTGTTGGCAGATGCATAAACATTGACCCACTGTGTGGCCTCACGCTCGAGGAACGAGGATAAGGCGCTTGCCGGTGCGGAGGAGAGAAGCGAAAGCAAGAGAATTGAGGATAGGAGTGAGCCACCAAAGCGCTTCATTAAGCTCATCATAGAGAGCAAGGTTACAGGATGAGAGAATGGCTGAATGGTCACTATTTACTCACGAGAAGGCTGCCATCTCTGTGAAGATGCTTTGAATATTCTGCAAGGGCTACAAGGCGAGCTCAAATTTGAGATTAAAGTAATCGATATTGCAGGAAATACCGATCTCGAGAAGTTATATGGAGAGCAGATTCCTGTCATTCATATTAATGGCGAGCATCACGACTATTGGAGAGTGGACCCAGTGCGCTTTAGATCTTCCCTTGAAAAACATCGTCGGCATCAATAATTGTGTAGCTATACCCCTGCTCCGCTAGGAAGCGTTGACGATTTTGTGCGAAATCTTGATCGATAGTGTCGCGTGAGACAACGGAGTAAAAGCGAGCACCGCGACCATCGGCTTTAGGGCGAAGAATACGACCCAGTCGCTGAGCCTCTTCCTGGCGCGAACCAAAGGCTCCTGAAACTTGGATAGCGATAGTTGCTTCAGGAAGGTCGATTGAAAAATTTGCAACCTTGGATACAACTAAACATGAAATCTCGCCAGTGCGAAATTGCTGGAACAACTCTTCGCGAATTTTTTGAGGTGTAGATCCTTGAATTACGGGCACTCCAAGAGTCTCACCTAAGTCATCCAACTGATCTAAATACTGACCGATGACAAGAATTTGCTCATTTGCGTGGAGCGAGACAAGTTCTTGAACAACATCGCGCTTCGTCCGCGTTGTAGCGCAATAGCGATAGCGCTCTTCAGGCTCGGCCGTTGCATAAGCAATTCGCTCAGCCTCTGTCAGATTTACGCGGACCTCAATACATTCAGCAGGCGCGATATAACCTTGTGCTTCAATCTCTTTCCATGGAACGTCAAAGCGCTTAGGTCCAATGAGAGAGAAGACCTCGCCCTCCATTCCATCTTCGCGTACGAGGGTAGCTGTTAAACCCAAGCGGCGACGCGACTGAATATCTGCAGTAAAACGGAAGATTGGCGCAGGTAGCAAGTGCACCTCGTCATAAATAATCAAACCCCAGTCATGGCTATCAAAGAGATCTAGATGTGAGTAAACGCCATTCTTCTTCTTTGTCATTACTTGATAAGTCGCAATAGTTACTGGGCGAATCTCTTTCTTGGAGCCTGAATACTCACCAATTTCATCTTCAGTGAGAGTGGTGCGCTTAAGAAGTTCATCACGCCATTGGCGCGCAGCAATTGTGTTGGTAACGAGAATAAGAGTTGTAGCTTTCGCATGAGCCATAGCTGCTGCGCCAACAATAGTTTTTCCTGCTCCACATGGGAGGACAACAACACCAGAACCGCCATGCCAGAAACCTTCAGCAGCATGTACTTGGTACTCTCGAATCTTCCAGCCATCTTCCTTTAGGAAAATATCGTGAGCCTGTCCATCAACATAGCCCGCAAAATCTTCTGCCGGCCAGCCAAGGCGCAAAAGAGATTGTTTAATCGCTCCGCGCTGGCTCGGGTGTACTGCAATAGTTTCATTATCGATGCGAACTCCCAATAGAGGTGCAATCTTCTTTGCTCGGATTACCTCTTCGAGAACTGCGGTATCGGTTGTCACCATGATTAATCCATGGACTGGATCAGCCTCAAGACGAAGACGTCCATAGCGCGACATCTGTTCCGCGATATCAATGAGGAGTGAATGAGGCACGGCATATCGCGAATATTTAATGAGCGTATCAATCACCATTTCGGCATCGTGCCCAGCGGCGCGCGCATTCCATAAACCTAAATTTGTTAAGCGATAGGTATGCATATGCTCAGGAGCACGTTCGAGTTCAGCAAAGGGAGCGATTGCTCGGCGGCACTCTACGGAGAGCGGATGATCGATATCAAGTAATAGCGTCTTATCGCTTTGAACAATAAGTGGGCCATCACTCATACGAGCAACTCCTTAATAAGTGCGTGCAATAGCGCACTACGACTTTCAATAGTTGAAGCATCAATCCATTCATTAGCGGCATGAGCGCCACCGCCCACTGCGCCTAAACCATCGAGAACTCGAGCGCCAGCTGCTGCTGCAAAGTTTCCATCGCTAGCACCGCCTACATTCGCGAATCCAAGTGGCGCCATCCCAAGATTTGCTGCAACTTTCTCGGCAATTTCATATAACTCACTCGTTGAAGATGGCTCTAGCGGAGGACGATTGAGGCCACCTGTCACTTCTACTCGCGCCCCTTGGATATTGACTGAGAGAGCTCTCATTGCAGTATCCACACGATGAAGTTCATCTTGCGAAAATGAACGCACATCAATATCGAGAGTTGCTAGATCTGGAACTGTATTTGTGGTGGTGCCAGATTTAAGTGTTGTAGGAACAACTGTTGTTCCATGAGCGCCATCTTCTAAGGCGGCAAGTTGAAGAATCAAGTGCGCCATCGCGGTGGTTGCGTTGATTCCTTTCTCTGGTTCAAGACCTGCATGTGAAGCGAGGCCATGAACGGAAATCTGATACATCGAAGTTCCCTTACGCCCTGTCTTTACTTTGCCATCAAGTGAGGCTTCAAGAACAAGTACTGCATCAGCCTTCGATGAGAGATCTAAAATGAGTGACTTTGAAGTATGACTCCCTGTCTCTTCATCTGTTGTTGCGACAAGAGCAACATCTCCCTCAATTCCTTTGAGCGCATAGAGAGCTTGAACGAAGCCAGTCTTCATATCGAAGACACCTGGTCCTCGCACTACATCGCCTTCGACGCTCCATAGGGGAGTAAATGATCCCTTTGGCCAGACAGTGTCGAGGTGTGCGAGTACTAAAACTTTTGGTTGATCGCTTCCCCACCAAAATACTGGTCGTCCTTGAATCTCTTTAATTTGTGCTGGAGCACCTAGAACGCTCGCTGCAATTTCGCTGGCCAGCGCCACAACAGAACGGCAGGCATCTAAATCTTCACTGGGCGATTCACATTTAACGAGAGATTCAATTGATGAGAGCATGGGGAGAAGTCTGCCGTATTCGCTGGCCTTCTGGTTGGTCATAGCGATGCCACCCCTGTAATTCTCGCGATTCTGAAGGTGAGAACTTCGCCGGTGGCATGATCCTTGGCTTGAAGTGAGCCAGCTGAAATCATTAGTGGATCAATGATGCGGTGGGAGACCATTCCGTTGTTATCGGCATAGCCAATCGATAGGGATTTATTGGGGAAGTGCCGTAAGTGCTTCACAAGTAAATTCAGTGTTTCATTTGCAGTTGAGCGGGGCAGACTTCCTAGAGCTTCCTGCGAAAGATTTCGTAGAGTGCTCTGCTTTGCACTGGATTTCTCGCCGGTGCGAATAGTTCGAACTGCAACTTCTAGAAGAACGGCATCTGGTTCTTCGAACTCACCGATGATGCGAGGAGGGCGTGCCTTACTTTGGGCGCGTGCGATACGCGGTCCGGATAGAAGTAAACCTTGGGAGTCCTCGGCCGCTGGTAAGTATCCAGCGCTACGAAGTACATTCATGAGATCGCTAGCTTCAAGGGTTGAGATCAAGACTTCAGGTGCAATCCTTCGCAGACCGAGTGCATCTAATTTTTTATCATTCATGATTTGAGTGATGAGTGCTTTATCTTCACATCGAATGAAAGAAGAGGCATTTCCGACACGGAGTTTTCCATGTTTTTTGGATATATCCGCAATGAGATATTCAATCGGTTGAGGAACAGGTGTCTTTGAAATCCGTTTGAGAAAGCTCAAGATTTCTTCGCCGGTACGTCCATGATCTAAACCGCGACGAAATGATTTTTCAGAGAAGCGAAATACTGTTGCAGCTCCACGAGATTCAATATCGGCAATCAAATCTAACTCTTGAGATAACTCATGCACCAGCGGACCAGGAGCGATGGCTGTGTTGTCGCTTTGGATAAGAATGTGATCAACAGTTTTTGGCAGATCTGCATCAATTGCGACGGTCTCATCCCCATCTAGAAGCGCTATGGCATACGCTGAGAGCGCGCCCAATCCAGTGAGGCCGAGCCACTGTGCCTCGCGCAAAATCCATTCGATATATTCCGCTGGAACGCCTCCTGTGCGACGTTGCGGTAATAGCCACTGTGTTGCTGCAATAACAGAGTCAGAATCAGGGGCAAAGCTGTTCTGCTCTCTCAGAATTGCGAGAACATTTCGCTTAATTGTTGCTGTACTACTGCGATCTAATTCTGGCCCCATAGGGCAGATGCTCTTTCCACTGTCGCGATTTACGAGTCCGCTCATACGGGATGTGAGTAGCCAGGAAGAGACCAGCAGCTCCCACTTTTGCGATGCGGGCTGTGCCAGCCAGATATCAAATTGGTGTGTCGGCAAAATTCGATCATCGGGATCTATCGTTACAAGTCCTGAGACGTATGCGACTTCAATGACAAATGCGGTGCAAGATTCATCGAGCCCTAGATGAAGCGAGAGTTCTCGCAAATCTCGCACTCCTAATCCGCCAGCTTTGAGTGCAGACGGAGTCTGTTGTGCCCAGAAATTAAGGACCTCTTCCGTCCAACGAAGGAATGTAGAGATATTCGCAATAGATGCTGCTTGGACCTTCTTTGCTTCAATCAATTTTCCGCTGAGTTCAGGCTGTTGTAGATAGAGCTCGCGATGCACCTTATTGCCACGAAGATAGAGCGCAACTTCTCTATGTAGAACAACGGTTTGCTGATTGATCGGAGAGAGGAAATTGTTTTCAAGCAGCCATGCAAGTCCAGGATTTGGCTTCTTTACATTTGTAACTGACCCACGAGGAGGCCCCCAGACCATCGCATCTAGGACTTTCTGCGAGGCAGCTGGGGCCGAATCTAAATCCTTTAGTTTCAACTTCTTTGCCGCGGCGGGGCCAAGTCCGGCAATTTCACTTCCGAGAACTTCGCGTAAATTAGCGGGAAGGCGGTACCCGTCACTTCCCATATAAATCAGCGCCCTCTCCGAGAGAGCCGGAATTGCAAACTTTGCGCTCTTATCGGTAACCGCGAGAAGATCTTTTTCGGTAAATGGTTCGGGTAGCACTGCAGCTGCCTCTAAAACTTGAAGTTGCCATTTATTAAGTGAATCGACAGCTCGCGCCATGCTAGGAATTGAAGATGCGCGAACAGCGAGACTAGCGATATCTGCAGGAACTGGAGAGATGAGTTCGGGTCTAGTGTGAAAAAGCGCTAGTAACGCGCCATCATCGAGGGCGCGTAGGTAATCAGTAAATGAGCGAATTTCCATAACCTGCCTACATTAGCGGGCTTTGGGTAGGTAGCGCGAATTTTACTTTCGGCGCTTGCGTGGCACGAATAAAGTTGCCAGAGCCGCCAGGCGACTTACGGCTGGTCCAAGAGCGCGATTGAGCATGCGACCTCGACGGAAATCGTGGATAGGCCAATTTTCTGCGAGAGCTTTAATTCTAAGAATTGCATCCGGATTAATTGCACAAGGATGCCCAACTGCCAAGAGCAGCGGTAAGTCATTATGGCTATCGGAGTATGAATAGCAGTCGGCTAATTGGTAACCGTGCTCATTTGCAAGCGATCGTATTGCGGTTGCTTTTTCACTACCGTGAAGTAATTTTCCGTCGAGTTCACCGGTGTAAATTCCGTTCTCGATGCAGACTTTGCTACCGAGAGCTCCAGTAAATCCAAGCCGGGTTGCAATGATGTTAGCCATATCTTGTGGAGCAGCTGTGACGAGCCAAACATCTTCACCTTTACTGAGATGCTCATGAGCAATGTCGTAAGTTCCTTGCCATAATTTAGGTGAGACGAATTCGTCATAAATTTCTTCACCGAGTTTGAGAATATCTGCAACTTTGTGACCACCGACAAAATCCGTTGCTGCTTTCTGGAATCGCTCGATGACTTCCTGTTTTTCAGTGCCAGTCATTCTGAAGCGGAGGTTGGCGACAACAAAGCGCGAGATATCAGCCTTGGAGAAGTAACCCCGCTGATACATCCCTCTTCCTAGAAAGTAGAGGGTGGACCCCCTGACCAGGGTGTTATCTACATCGAAGAAGGCTGCACGTTTAGATGTGAGCGCCATGTCACTACCCTAACGATTTTTCTAGCCTTTTCTCGCTTTATGCTTACGCCATGAGTTCTACTGTCCATGTAATTCGCCACGGCGAGGTTGAAAACCCGCAGAAGATTCTCTATGGGCGTCAACCTGGTTGGACTCTCTCCCAGCGCGGCCATGAGATGGCCGAAGTTCTGGGTGAATGGTCAAAAGCGATTGATCTGGGCGCACTCCATGTATCACCACTGCAACGTGCGCAAGAGACCGCAGCCCCGATAGCGCGCGCGCATTCAATTGCTATTCATACTGACGAGCGTCTGATCGAAGCGGCAAATATTTTTGAAGGCAAACCTTTTGGAATCGGCGATGGTGTGCTCAAGCATCCTTCTGCCTGGCGCTATCTTTACAATCCATTTAAGCCATCATGGGGCGAACCATATGAAGAGCAGATTGCTCGAATGCTGGCAGCAATCTTTGATGCCAATAAGGCAGCTCAAGGTAAAGATGCAATTGTTGTATCGCATCAGCTTCCAATTTGGATTTTGCGTAGCGCCGTCGAAGGCCGTCGCCTTATTCATGATCCACGAAAGCGCGAGTGCTCTCTCGCATCTGTGACTTCATTTCACTTTGATAGCGAAGGCCTCATCGAAAATACTTCATACTCCGAGCCAGCTAAGCACCTCTTGCCACCAAAATAGTGATGAAAATTATGAAGAATTTTGCGCCATTTCTAGTACTTGCGCTACTTCTCTCTGCTTGTGGAAATTCCGGAGTAGAAATCGCAAGCGAAGATTTTGTGGCGGGTAATGGTGCGACCACATATATTCAAGAGAGCGAAAGAATTGCAGCCCCTACTCTTTCAGGAATGACCCTTCTAGGAACTCAGTACTCTCTGCCTACTAATCAAGTAGCAGTTGTAAATGTCTGGGCATCCTGGTGTTCGCCATGTAGGGCAGAAGAACCGACGCTTGCGGCATTAGTTGAAAAGTATTCAGAAGTAAATTTTGTAGGAATCCTTACCCGTGACAATTTAGTTAATGCAGAAGCTTTCGTTCGAAAGCGTAATTCGCCTTATCCCACACTAATAGATGATGCGCTATTGATTGGGTTTAGTAAATCTCTTCCCGCAAATGCAATCCCATCTACTGTTGTCATCGATAAAAATGGATTGGTGGCAGGACGAATTTCTGGAGTTGTCACCATCGCTTCACTCTCAGAATTACTCGATAAGGTTTTGAGCGAATGATCTCCCTTATTAAAGAGCAGTTATTTAGCGGATCAATGGTTGTCGCACTTCCGCTGGCACTACTAGTTGGATTGATTTCATTCTTATCACCTTGCGTGCTTCCCTTGGTTCCTGGATATATCGCCTACGCAACTGGTTTCTCGTCAACTAAAGGTCGAGTGCTCTTGGGTTCAATACTCTTCGTCGCTGGATTTACATTTGTTTTCACCTCCTTCGGTTTAGCATTTGGAGGTCTAGGAAGCACAATTACTCAGCATGAAGATGCGCTAACAATTGTCTTGGGAGTATTCACTATCGCGATGGGTACTCTCTTTTTGGGCATCTTCCCTTTTGCACCCACTTTGCAGATGAAGATGTCGACCACCGGCGGTATCGCGGGCGCACCCATATTAGGATTTTTATTTGGACTCTCATGGACACCGTGTATTGGACCAGGTTTAGCCACGGTTCAGTTACTGGCATTTACCGAATCGAGCGCTACCAGAGGTGCAATACTCTCGATTGGTTACAGTCTGGGGCTTGGCATTCCATTTATTCTCTCAGGCCTCTTCCTAGATAAGAGTAAGAAGTTGCGTGCATTTCTTCTCGGCAAAGGGGCAACTATCACAAAAGTCGGTGGCGTACTTTTAATAGTGATTGGAATTCTTCAGATCACGGGCTTATGGCTTGATCTGATGATCTGGATTCGTTCATCTATTCCAGAGTTTGCGCCGGTTCTTTAATGAGCAATGTAGAGATTCCAGAGCTCGGCTTCACAGCGCTTCTGAGGTTCGCATGGCGACAACTTACAAGTATGCGGACAGCACTGATTTTACTGATGATGCTCGGCATCGGCGCTATTCCTGGTTCACTAGTTCCGCAGCGGACCACAAATCCGATGGCTGTTCGAGATTTTTTCTCAAAGAATCCAGATTTAGCAAGATGGTATGAGCGCTTTTCACTCTTCGACGTCTATGCCTCACCATGGTTTAGCGCAATCTATATCTTGCTCTTCATCTCCCTCATCGGTTGTGTGCTACCACGTTCGGTTGAACACTTTCATGCGATGCGCGCTCTTCCGCCAGCAACTCCACGCAACCTCAATCGTCTTGAGTACTTTCATGAATTGCAATTTGAGGGCGATGCACTTGAACCGGCAGCTCAGTGGCTTAAAAAGAATCGTTTTAGAGTAAGGCGCGAAGATGGAAATTTATCGGCCGAAAAGGGATACCTTCGCGAGACTGGCAATCTTTTCTTTCACCTATCCCTAATTTTGATTTTAGTTGGAGTTAGCTTCGGATCACTCTTTGGTATGCGTGGCGAAGCAATTGTGAATGTAGGGGAGAGATTCATAAGTTTGCCAACAAGTTACGACTCAATCTACTACGGGAAATTGAATCAAAATTCAAAACTTTCACCATTTACCATTAAAGTTAACGATTTCGTTGCTAAATATAACCCACAAACTAATGCACCAATTGACTACACGTTATCTGTTGTCACAACTTTTGAAGGTGTCGAGCGCTCTCAGATTGTAAAAGTTAATTTGCCACTCACTTTTGGAAGCACTCGTGTTTATCTTCAGGCAAATGGTTACTCGCCCATCGTGACAGTCCGTGATCAAAGTGGTCGTGTTGCATTTCAAGGACCAGTAACTTTCCTGCCCCAAGATGGAAACCTGCGATCTATCGGCTCAATCAAAGTTCCAGATGCAACACCCCAAGTAGGATTTGTTTCATCATTGTTACCTACATATGCGCGCAGTAAAGGCGAAGGTGGTGTTTCGATTTATCCGGAACTGCTAGATCCCAAGCTCCTCTTCTCAGTGTGGAGCGGTGATTTAGGTCTAGATTCTGGAGTGCCCCAATCTGTCTATCGAATTGATACAACTGGGATGACAAACCTGGGACTCGGCTCCCTCAAAGTGGGTGAGACATTTGATTACCCAGGGGGCTCGATTACTCTGGAAAAGATTGTTCCATGGGTAAATCTTCAGATCGTTCAAGATCCCGGCAAGGGGTTCGCACTTGCAGGAGGAGTTGCTGCAATCGCCGGCTTGATCTCCTCGCTCTACGGACGACGTCGACGCATTTGGATTCGCCAAAAGGGAATTCAAGTTGAAGTTGCAGCCCTGGCAAAGAACAATGCTCCTGGGCTTGAAGAAGAAGTTGAAAGTTTTATCCGCGCTATAAAGGAGAGTAAGTAATGCAAA
>WLPB01000120.1 GCA_009698975.1 Actinomycetota bacterium
AAAACAGGTCCAGTGCATTTAAATATTCAGTTTGCCGAACCACTCGGGCCAGATGACGACAGTGATTGGTTATCCAAGATTGCTGTTAAAGCACCTGAAACTTCTAATCGAAAGAGTTCCGGGACCTTTTATACAAAATCAACCCGCGGGCTTCTCATTATTGGACATGACCGCGCTGGATTTGATGTGGATGAAGTCAATCAATTTGCACAATCTTTAGGGTGGCCAGTAATTGCTGAAGATCCACTTTCATTCCCTAACGCAATTGCTCATGCAAGTATCTTCTTAACTTCACAGCCAATTACAGATGAGCTTCGCCCAGATACCGTCGTTGTTATTGGACGCACGACGCTTTCTCGATCAATTAATCGCCTCATCAATACCGCCCGCAAAACCATTGTCATTGATCCACGTATGCTCACTGTCGATAGTGATCGTCATGCTAACCAGAAATTCACAGCAATACCGACAGTGGATTTCGCCGGCAATGATCCTGAGTACGCAGAGCGATGGGCAAAGTACGGTCAACGTACATCGAAGATGGTGGCAGGGCTCAATAATTGGTCAGAACAAGTAGTCGCTCGAGAGATTGCCGCAGCGCTACCTGATGATTCAACACTTTTTATCTCATCCTCCAGACCGATTCGCGACATCGAAGGTTTTGCTTGCCCAAGAAGCGGCATCGAAACATTTGCCAATCGAGGTCTTGCCGGTATCGATGGAAATATCTCTACTGCGTTAGGAATCGCTTCTCAGCGTTCGGCCACCTTTGCGATTTTGGGTGATTTAAGCTTTTTACACGATCTCACAGGCTTAATTCATGGCGAAAAAATCAATCTAAAATTTATCGTCATCGACAATAACGGTGGTGGCATCTTCTCAACTCTGAGCCATCGCGGTGTAACAGGATTTGAATCTGTATTTGGAACACCGCATAATCTCGATCTAGCGAAGATTGCCGATGCATTTGGCCTGGCTACATCACAAGTAACGAAGCTATCTGAGTTAACGGCAGAGCTAGCAAAGCCAATATCAGGCATATCACTTGTAGTTGTTCAGGTTCCTGACCGTGAAGCTAACGCTGAGAATCTTGCAAAGATCTATGAAGGTATAAGTTCAATCTAAAGCAGAACGCATGGCATCAAATTTTGCAGCGCTCTCGGCCAGCTCGATATCGGGATCTGACCCGGCAACGATTCCACACCCAGCAAAAATTCTGATGGTGTCATCAGTGATCTGGCCAGAGCGAAGTGCGATACCGAGTTCGCCATCTCCTCGAGCATCAACCCAACCGACAGGTCCTGCATAGCGACCGCGGTTCATCCCCTCAATCTGATCAATTACATCGAAGGCAATATTTCGCGGAGTCCCACAGACCGCTGCAGAAGGATGAAGACTTTTTAGCAGCGCAAAGGCATCTACCTGCTTTGCTGATTCAATCAAGGCACCGGTGACATCAGTAGCCAAGTGCATAACATTTGCTAAGTGAAGGACAAACGGTGCGTCGGGAACATTTGTGGAAGAACAGAATGGCTCTAAGGCTTCTGCAACAGATCGAACTGCATATTCGTGCTCTTCGAGATCCTTAGATGAGCGCGCAAGCGAGGCGGCTAACGTTAAATCTTTTGCATCATCGCCCGTCTTTGGAATTGTTCCTGCCAAAACGCGAGAGGTAACCATGCCACGGGAGAGGCGAAGTAGAAGCTCTGGAGTCGCACCGATGAGACCATCAACGGCGAAGACCCAAGTTGCAGGGTAACTCGCGGCAAGTTTCTGCAAGATTGGGCGAGAATCAATCGTCGTATTTGTTGTGGCTACTAAATCGCGAGCGAGAACAACTTTATCAATCCGAGATTCTTCAATTTTTGAAATGGCATCAGCTACTCGCACTTTCCATTGATCTTCAGAGAGAGTTCCATCGCTCCATGAAAATTCTTGATCAGGGAATTCTCCTGCTATTTCTGGAAGAGCAGGTTGTGCCTCACTGCCAATCCAAGTGATCCAGGAGTTCTCTCCTTTTTTACCGACAATTACTCGAGGAATAACTGCTATCGACTCTTCGTTACGGTCGAAGCTAAAGGATGTAAAGAGAACTGGACCAGTGCCACTTCCATGGACCGCATTTGATACTTGAAAAGTCTCTAGCTGTTGATGCCACCAAGTGCGCACTTGATCGAATCGATCTCGTCCCGAAACTCTAATTGATGCGTATTCACCCCAACCAACAAGACCATCACCGGCGCGCACCCATGCGTGATGCGTGCCTTGAGGTAGTAATTCTAAGAGCGGTAAATGCTGAGCAATTCGATTGGTTGTAACGGGGACGAGTGAAACCATTACTGAGTAATTCTCTCTGAAATTTTGCGCCATACCAGCGGAAGTGATGTTGCGACGATTGCAATCTTGAGCGCCTCACCAAGAATAAAAGGAGTCAGACCCATGCTGAACGTCTTTGCCCAGGTGAGGTCGAGTGAAAAATGAAGCCAAGTGAGACCGAACGAGAAAATAATTAAATTTCCTAAGAGGAGAGCGGGAAACGATGTTGAAAATTTCTGATCTGCTCGTCGTTCGGCGAGATAGCCAAGAAGAGCCGAGGCCAGAAGCATTCCAAATAAATATCCACCGGTTGCGCCTTGAACGATATCAATTCCGTAAGTTCCACCAGCAAAGATAGGTGCGCCAGCTATTCCAGCGAGCATGTATGTAGAAAATGTTGCAACGCCTAAGCGAGCGCCATATGTCGTTCCTACAAGAAGCACCGCCAAGGTCTGACCCGTTACAGGAACAGGAGAGCCTGGGACCGGAAGTGAAACCTGCGCCATAGCAGCGATAAATGCAGTGCCACCAACGATAAAGAGAGCGTGTGTGAGGGCGCTGCTTCGCGGCGCGACTACAGAACGAAGGGTGAGAAGATTGGCTGACATATTTCCTCCTGCTATTCGTTCTACAAGTTGTGCCCGGAGCCTACCTTCAGAGAGAATAGCTTTATGTCACGAGGTTATCGAGCTGGTATGGATAAAAACCCTGAAGAGGTAGCAGCCATGTTCGATGGTGTTGCAAAACGCTACGACCTCCTTAACGATCTCTTAAGCCTTGGCCAGACAAAGCGCTGGCGCAAAAAGGTGACTCGGATTATTGCCCCCCACGAAGGGATGGAAATCCTCGATATGGCGGCCGGGCCGGGAGCCAGTTCAGAACCCCTTGCCAAGGCGGGAGCTACCGTTACATCTGCAGATTTCTCTGAGGGAATGCTCGCAGCAGGTAGAAAGCAACGCCCTTATCTCAATTTTCAGTTAGCCGATGCCCTCAACCTTCCCTTTGGGGATAACTCCTTCGATCTCTACACAATTTCATTTGGCCTTCGAAATACACATAACACTGAAAAAGCTCTCAAGGAGGCGCTTCGCGTCATCCGCCCAGGCGGACGATTGGTCGTGGTGGAGTTCTCAGCCCCAACTTTCCGTCCCTTTCGTACCATTTATACCAATTACCTGATGGGTGCCCTGCCATGGATAGCCCGCAAGCTCTCCTCCAATTCCGATGCCTATATCTATCTGGCGGAGTCGATCAAGGCCTGGCCCAATCAGGGGGCGCTCGCCACAATTATTGAAAGCTCGGGTTGGTCCGATTGTACTGTCACCAATCTGACGGGTGGAATCGTCGCAGTCCACAGCGCCTCCAAAAAACGCACACTTTAGAGCTACTTTGTGATGCGGGTAATACGGCGCCAGAGCGATAGCGTTTTCGCAATCCTTAGTTAGTGCCTAGACTTACTCTCCGTGAGCGCTAATCCATACATTCCAATTATCGTAATTTTTGCGATTGGCTTTGGTTTTGCCGCTTTCTCTGTAGGAATCGCAGCAGTGACAGGTCCTGCTCGTTATAACCGCGCAAAGCAAGAGGCCTACGAGTGCGGAATTGAACCTTCACCGCAAGCTCTCGAGGGTGGACGCTTTCCAGTCAAGTACTTCCTTACCGCCATGCTCTTTATCGTCTTCGATATCGAAATCGTCTTTCTCTATCCATGGGCAGTTTCCTTCGATGCTCTCGGATTATTTGGATTAGTCGAAATGGGAATTTTTATTGCAACAGTCTTTGTTGCCTTTGCATACGTGTGGCGACGTGGCGGATTGGAATGGGATTAAGCCATGGGCCTAGAGGATAAATTACCAAGCGGAGTACTGCTTTCAAC